>CANQJI010000012.1 GCA_947624205.1 uncultured Akkermansia sp.
GTAGACTTCAAAAAGGAAGCTGCTAAGACAGCTATGATGGAGACGATTCGGTCCATCAATTATATCGTGATTCCAGATAAGGATTATGAGAAATTCTTTATCCTTCTGGAAGAACTGAAAGCACAGGTTGATGATCTGAAGGTGAAGGGTGCTAAAACTCCGGCTCAGGAAGCGACTTCGTATTACCATGATCACAAGAAAGCTATGAATAGCGTTCTCGAGAGCATGGAACTCTTGAAGCCTCCGGCTCCGAAGTTGAAGAAGGGGGGTCACTTCGTTCTCGAGTGCCTCACCAAGGATAAGCCTCTTCCTCCCGATCTATTTCCTGTGTATGAGAGTGGCACACCAACCGACTATTATCCGGTCTATGTGATCGTGATGCATAGTGGGACCGGAATGTCCAATATCATCAAGGCAGTTACCAAGGATGAGTTTAGTCACTGTGGAATCTCGTTCGATTACAAGATGGACGTGATCTATTCCTTTGGTGATAAGAAACGGAATTTCTTCGATCAAGTGCATGGTCTCGGATTCCAGATTGATGACCACAACTCGACGATCTATTCCGAGAAACTTCAAGATTGTCATTATAAAATCAATGTGCTATATGTACCAGGCAGCGAATGGACAGCGATGAAGAATCGAGTTCGTTTCTTCATTCAGAACCGGTATCGGTTTAAGTATGACTTTGTTGGCCTGATCAAGTATACTCTTCATATGGATTCGAAAAGGCAATTTTCGTATTTCTGCAGTGGATTCGTGGCCGATGTTTTGCAAGCTGGTGGTGTATTGGATAAAGGCAAACACTATTCCCAATATGCTCCTCAGGACTTTGCATCTCTTCCGGAGTCTTACACCATTGCAGAAGGAATTGGATTCCACAAATATGATGCCGATCAGGGTCTTGCAAATACCAAGAAGTACTTCGATGCCTTTAAGAAGACTCTGTCGAATCCCAATGAAGTCAAACTAATTATCCCATAAACTTATATCATTGAGGAACCCACGATGATGACGTTGCCAATTTATTTTACCAAAAAGAAGAAAGCTCCGGTGGTAATCCAGAAGGAAGAATCGATTCCCATTGTGGAAGAGCTTCCGACTGAACCGGAGCCTATCGAAGAAGAAATTCTTCCTGAAGATCCTCCAGAATCCATTCAACCTGAAGAAATTGAATTGGATGCTGAGGAGCCTGTCGTGGAAGAAATCACTCCCGAGGTTGGAGGAATGGGTGGAGACGAAATCGTTGATGAAAAATCCGATTCGAGCATCTACCCGGATGATGATCCAAATGATCTCGATTCCTTCTTCCGATCTATGGGGCTCGAAGAATACACTGCCGCAACGGAGGTAACCGATATGCGCAGACCTGTGGATGCTCTAAGTTCGGTTCTTACCGAAATTATGGCAGAACCAGATGTGAAGCCAAAAGATATTGAGCCTTTGTCTGTATCGACGAAGCTCAATGAAGAAACTGCAGATCCAAAAAAGAAGGTCGAGCAATCTAAACCTCAATTCAATGAGGATCAAGAATTGCGAGATCGAGCTCAGAAAATGATCAATGAATTTCGTTTGGTTGCGCCTTACAATCGGAAGGCAAAAGCCAATGAGATTTATTCCTTCATCTGTCTGCACAATCTGGACATTGATCTATCCAAGATTCCGAGAATCTGGTCTTTGGTTGACAGTAAACCGATGACCTTTGGTCATCCGGATGTAGAAGATGAACCTGGACTGGTGATGGAACTCAATCCAAAGAATAAATAAAAAGACGGGGATGCGAATCTGCATCCCCGTCTTTCTTTTCGTCCGAGTGGATCCGCAGTTGGGACCCACACGGACCTGCCGGATTGGTTGATTGATTAGCCCTCGAGATCTTCGGCGACCTGGTCGACGGCCTCATCGACCTCTTCCAGATCTTCCTCAGTGGGGGCGTTTTTGGCAGCCTTGTAGCTGTCGATGTTGGCCTTCAGGTTCTTGCCCTGATCGATGGCGGTGGCGGCGCAGAAGCCGGTGGCGCAAACAGCAGCGCCGAAACCCAGAGCGGACGTGATGATGCTGAACATAGTTGACCTCCTAAGTCAATCGTTTTGTATTTCCAAGAGAGCCGGATTGCTCTCAGGGATCGGAATTGATGTCCGGATCTTCCGGACTCGAAACATGTGGCTCATGGTCTTCGGGAAACCCGCACGTTGTATAATACCCGTTCAGTTCTTCCATTGGCTGTCACCACCTTTCCATGAGGAATTTTATCTCCCTCATTCTACCCTAATAATCTACAGGATAGAATGAGGGAGTTTTCGATGGTTTACTTGTGGGAGACTTTGAAGTAGATCTTCAGGACGTACTGGATAGCCGGCGTGGCCGAACGGAGCATGGTGAGAGCTTCGATATATCCATCCAGTGCTTTCAGATCTGGGAGTTCCCCGACAAAGTAGCTCGGCCTGATATAGAGCTCTTTGTCGAACTCGAACGCAAAGATCTTGTCATGCATGGCCTTGTGATAGCGGAACTTTTCGACCTCTTCTTCATACGTGTGGACGGCATCAGAGTCCCACAGATTCAGGCCGTCCGGAACGACACGCATGATTGAAATTCGGATATTGTCACGATGGAAAACCATGTCGGCACCATGCGTACCGACAATGGTAACCAACCAGTTTTTATCCGGGCTACTGAGATAGACGGTCAGTGTTCCGCGGCCATCCCGGATGAGTGTGTCCTCAAGATGATGCCCCCATGCCATCCATCCGCAAAAGTCAGAAGGTTCAGCACAGAGTTCTTCGAGTTCGTCCATCGTGTACTCGGTTTTGGTCTTCGCCATTTTATCGTCGCCCCCTTACTGGTTCCTATAGGCATGACAGAGAAGGTTGTTGACGACGGTCAAATCGGCACCAAAGGAAGGGAGCACCTCAGAGATAGCGTCGGCGCCGATTTCGATGTTGTCCTGACGGCAGGCCCATGCAAGCTCAACAATGAGCGCGGCGCAGGTGATATCGGCGAGATGCTCGTTGAGGATATCGATCATATGCGCACGACTGCTATTATTGAAACCACCGAGGCGCGGATGATCAATGGCGTCGTGGATCATGCCAGAATAGCAAGCAGAAAGAGAGCCCACGTCGAGCTTCTCGAAGCCGGTGTTGTACTTCTTGCAGGCGGCGATGAGATGGTTCTCCAGGGAGTCGCCAATGCTGCAGAAGAACTCGCTGGTGAGGCTGCGGTCCATGCCGTTCTCATCCAGCAGCATGGCCGGATCGTTGCCGAAGCCGCGCATGAACATCTCTTCCATAGACACGGCTTCCCATTCCAGGCCATAGTAGCCAAAGGCCGCCTTATAGAAGTTGGCGACTTCGTTAAGGACGACGGCGAGGGTAATGTTTTTGCGGTTGTATTTGCTCGGCACGTTGACCAAGCTGATCGGGTTGATGACGGACTCGGACTTCTTATTGATCGTGAACATGGCTGTTTTCCCTCCATTTATATTTTTGATGGTTTACTGGATCTTATTATTGTAGACGTCTTCGATCAGCTTGAGCATCTCGTCTACGTTGATGCCATAGCTTTGGTACTTGGCGTACCAGTCATCGCTGTTGAAGCCGGCCGGCTCACCGATGATATTGATGCCGAGTGCAAACTCGATCGTCCACGCAGCACAGACGATGAGCTTGAGACGGTTTATGATGATCAGGCCGATCGCTTTGCGCTTAGGATAATCTTTCGGCAGATAATCGTTAAACCATTTGGCGATAAGATCACGAGCATAGAAGGTGAAATCGCCGATCTTGGCATAGTGAGGACGCTGGGTAACGTCCATGGTCTGATAGCTTTTGAAGCTGCGGATGTCAACGCCGTAATAGGTGAAGGCGTCGAGGAAGAAGTTGCAGATTTCGGAGCAGATAAAATCTGCACGGTTTGCGCCGTAGCTGTACTTGGACGGAACACGGACAGCTTCCTGGAAAGTTTTATAACGGGTCATGAATAACGACTCCCTTCATTATTTGTATTGGTATAGTGGATGACGGATTTTATTTGCTGGGGAAGTACTCGCTGATAGCGAGGTTGATCGCGGGGATGGCGTCGTTGAGGATCGTGAGGATTTCGATGTATTTACCGAAATCCCCATTGAGGCTGAGAGCTGGCATCTTGATCATGCTTCCAGGGATGCCGCACTGCTCAACATGGATCGCATCATGAAGATGGAAGATGGCGTTGTTGTCGATGAACTCGCAGCGGCTGTAGTTCGGATCGGCTTCATCAAGCGCGACTGAGAAGTCGAAGAACTTGATGTTGAGATCACCCGGGCGGAAAACCATCCGGTCAGGGGTGGAGGCGGTGGGATCAGTGTTACCGCGAATGATGATTGCCCAAACTTCATCTTTCGTCCGGAGCGCAACGCTGCGGTGATCGGAACTTCCGAAAACGTGATAGACTTTCCAGTCTTCGGGCTCGTAGATATTGGTCATGGTAAATTCCCTCCATATAATGATGTGAGTTGAAAGACGGTTATTTGATGCCGTAGGAAGCGAGACGTTCGTTCATCTCTTCCTTGGTGATATTGCCGATATAGAAATCGTGCATGATCTGAGCGATGGTTTGAGCACGGGAAACTTGGCGGGCGGTGCGAGAGTTGAGATCATCGACATAACGCTTGGTGTCACGCTGCATCTGATCGATGCGGTGGTCGATGGCGGTTTCATACGCGTCAGCTACGGGCTTGTATTCACCCGGCTTTGTGCGCACAACGAACGGGAAATCATTTTTGATCATAGTAAATTTACCTCCTTCAGGCAAGCTTAAAGGCGATAGGTTTTGGAACGGGCGATGAAATCTTCGTAGGTTTCATCTTCGGGATCGGTGGGGCCGAGCTCCAGGGGCATTTGGTCCGCTTCGATGCGGGCCTGGTTTTGTTTTTGTACCTGATCGGAATCAGGGTAAGTGCGGACAGAGATCTCAGAGACCTCGCGGAAATGACGACCGAAACGCATAACAATAGCTCCTTTCAATATGTAAGGAAGATATTTCTTCCTTATTTCTTACCAATATAATCTACGCATCCAAAGCCCCGATTTTACGATTCCTGGAAGTCATCGAATTTCAACTTTTCTATAATCAATATCTATTTTCTCCTAGAAGGGAAGTGAGGGAAGTGAAGAATCTGAATACATTCGATCAAATTGTCAAAAATTCATTTTTGGCAAGAAATACTATGTTGCTGAAAAACTATACAGGGGAGCTTTACTTTATATCGAATCAGGATCTCGATGGGCATATATTGCTCCCTCGTGTTCCAGATAATTTCTTAACTAAAAACGGCTATGAAGATTCCGAAACTCCTCGTATTTGCTTTTGCGAAGATGTAGGGCTCTGTTTAACAGCTCTCAGCGCCAATATCAAAGGGAAGAAATTTATGGTTTATACTCCAGATGATATTGCAAAATATCGCGTGTATAAACCAAGTATCGATGCCGTTCCCGATTCTAAAATTACTGGAGAGCTATGGATTACGCAACCGGTAAAACTAAAATGCGTGGGCATAGTTCTCGTATTGGGGGACGACGGTAAACCAGGAAAGAAATATCGATACGGAAATCATATCGCAGAATTATATGGCTGGAGGTATAAATGGCTTCAACGTTATCAAACGATTGCTGAAGAGTCTATTGAAACTAAACCAATTGAAACACTCATAGGTGCTCAAACTCCAAAAGAGCTGTACGATTACATGCGGAGGAATATTAAGTATTCCCAATATAGCAAATTAAAATCCCCAGATGAGGTTATTAAAACCAAATCTGGGTCTTGTCACGATCAGGTTGTGCTGGAACTATATGAACTCCGGAAGATGGGTCTTCATCCAAAAGCCGCCTATCTTCAGGAATATAATCCGAAGAATAGTCAAGTTGGCGAGACACACTCTTTCGTCTATTATTCTCAGGGCAAGACAGCGTATTGGTTCGAGAATGCCTGGAGTGGTCAGCAAGGAATTCATGAGTACAGAGATTTGGAATCCCTGTTTGACGATGTCTTTGAGAGATTCAGAAAACGTAGTAGGCTTCCGAATGTAATTATGACTGCTTTGGGTAGTCATAAACCTGGGGAAGATTTGCAAAAGTTTGTTGATATCGCGACCGATTGCCGCACAATTAGGGAGAGTTGATACTATGAATGAATTTGATCAAGCGATATCTAATGCTTTTTTGGATGAGGATGATATCGCATTTGAAGCTGCTGGAGATCGACATTTTGAAAAATCGAAAGAAAGTATTGTGCAAGGAATTACTATGATTCCAAACCAAGGCGTCATAGTAAAGTTGACAAAAGGCCAAGTAAAAATTAAACTAGGGCAAACGATCAATGACGATCTTTTAAATCAGCTCAATATGATCAACCACGGAGTCGTAGGTGGTCCAAATGCTTCGGCTGTGAAAGCCGCAAATCATCCTCAGCTAACACCGGGCATTCACGTTCGTGATTGGATAAAACCTGGGCTTACTCGTAAACATTCGGGGAAAGTGACTGAAATAAAAGTCGATATCCAGGGTGCAGAGAAGAGCATTCCTATCACATTAGCCGGAAAGCGCATGGATACATTCATCCGAATGGTAAAATGGATACGCGAAGTCGATGGCCCAGATATCCCGAATAAGTGGTCTATTCGAGTGTCTGGACTACTTGTTTATAGTGCCAAAATGCATTTATTGATGGAGCCCCGAGAGCTAAATACGCGGCATCCAAAGTCACCCGTACCTGGTACCTTTTATGTCGGTAGAGCAAACTTTGTTGGAAGCGTCACACTATACGAACCGAAGTATTTTGATAAAATCAATCCGCATACATCTTGGGTTTACAAATATTAAATAAAATACCCCCCCCCCTCGTGAGCTGTTCGACTCACGAGGGGGGGGGGAGGTTATTAAGTCATTTTTTATTATTCAGTCCTCATCGTCTTCATATAGCTTTCCGAGGCGATTTGCGACTTGAATTGTATCGTCGATAATCTTTAGGCACCCGGAACGAGTATCATTCCAGATACTGATCATGTATCGAGTCCCTTTAGTTTTATCGCAGATTTCCTTGGCTCTCATCCAACGTTTAATATCTTCGTAAAGATACCAAACTGAGCAAAACGGGAAGAAACACGATAGTACTGCCGAAAGTGTAGTAACATTGAGATCATACTCGGTCTCCCGGGATAGTACATCGCTGTACTCTCGGACTAGCGGCCCTACTCCAAGATACAGGTGAATCGATCCCCACATAGTCATCGAAACATATGCTGATATTGGGTAATTGCGTGTGCCAGCGATTCGATTACGTACTTTCTTTAGGAGATTGACCGATTCCCTGCAAAGCTGCTTGGCCTTATTTTTATCACCTTTATCTTTAGCTTTCTTGGCATCCCGAAGCAATTCGAGAGCATCTCTCATATCATCGCTGTTAATTACAGCTATCGAATCGGAGGCAGCACCTTCAGTTGCAACCCCCCCCCCCGAATGCTAATAGGATATGATCGTCCAAATTCATAGTAGTGCACTCCTCTTGATATTTTTAAATAAAAATCGGGGAACCCATATGGGTTCCCCGATTGGGTTAGTTAGGCATGAAAATTAGAAGGCATTCTTGTCTTCTTTCTTCACGTCGCCGGTGCTGGCCTTCATACGCTTGTTCAGAGCATCCAGAGCACGGATGTTGGCACGGAGCATGGTGTTCACACGCTTCGCGCTCTTGACCGCGGCCTTGTAAGCCTGGGTGCCGGCCTCGTCGACCTCCTTACGAGTGTCGTCGAGACACTTCATGGCGTCATTAGCCTGGCTCTGCAGATTCTGCATGCCGGACTTGATGTCATCGAGGCTGATCGCGATGCCATCGCCACTCGGGATCTTCGCATCCTCGGAGAGACCCTTGATGGCACGATACGCCTTGGGAGAAACTTTCATACTGGTCGGATCTAGGTAGCCCAGCGTACCAGCGTTGTTTTTGGTCATCGCCTGGTTGAGCTTGGAGCGGGTCTCCTCGGCCTTCTTCAGCTTCTTCTCGGCGACCTTCAGACGATGCTGCATGACTTTCTTGCGGAAGAAGGTGGTGATGCTGCGGACCAGGCCGACAACAGTCTTCTTCCACCATGCAACACAGTTCTTGAACCAGTTGCAGATCTTCTCGCCGATAGACTCTTTCGCTTCGCTGGAGGTAGCGGCCGCCGTAGGAGCAGCGGGGGCGCTAGCAGCAGCATCCTCAGCCTCGAACGCCGCGATGAACTCGCGGTCATACAGGGCAAAGGGATCAATGCTCAGGACTTCCAGAGCAGCAGCGCAATCTACATCGTACATAGTTTTATCCTCCATTCGTAGTGGTTGGGTATTTAAATTAGAACATCGACAGGTCGACGATCAGGCTCTCGCACTCGGCGGCAACCTCATCATCATCCTCGTCGTCATCGGGGTCTGCGACGACGTCGTCGTCATCGTCTTCGTCGCAGTCGGCGCCACTGCACGCTTCCTCGATCCAGGAAGTATCAGTGGTCTCGTCATTGGTAGTGGTGCTTTCGAAGCAAGCATCAATCCAGTCAGTGCTGGTTTGAATAGCCTCCTCGATGATGTCGAATCCATCATCAGCCAGTTCGTCAACCCGCTCAAGCGCAGAACGGCCGCTGGTGTTGGAGCCGAGGAGATCCATCGTTTGCTCGAAGGCAGCGTCGATTTCGTTATACGTGCGCATAACACTTGCCTCCTCAGGATGATCAAGGGTTTTCAAAGCAGATTCGAATGCAATATCGATATCTGGGTCAGTCGCACAGAATTCGATGGATTCGGTGCAATTATGGGCGAGTTCATACTCACGTGCATTCAGGACGCCATAAAGAGCAGACAGATAGCCTTTGTACGCACAAAGTTCATTCGTTGTCACCGCTTCGGTGCTCTCGACAATTCCGCCAATCGTACGATAGACTTCCTTGGCAGGGCCGGCCAAAGCTTTAGACGCATTCCGAATGATCTGATTCCCATAAGACGCATCGATTTCTCCAGTTTTCATCTGTGCTACCGAGGTAGTGATAGCTTCAAGAGCCGTATTGTACTCGGTTGCTGCTTCTTTTACCTTAGAAATCTGTTTCTTGACCTCGTTAATATCCGTAATTCCTTGAACCTTAGCGCGGATACCAGGCACGAGATCGCTGATGGATTTCTTAGAGTAAACCCATTTTTTACTGTTCATAGCTGGATTACCTCCAAGATTTTCGATTTCGGTTTATTTCTCCTAGGGATCAAAAGTGGACTTGTATGGCCCACCTTTGAAAGACCACTTAAATCCGCTTCTTTATTATCAATGTTTAACCATTTCATTTACATCGGTATTCTAAGCATGATATCGCCATCATGCGTATACCACGATTTAAATCCAAGAGACTTCGCCAATGCAATGGATCCCTTATTGGTCTTATCCGCTCCCCAGGCGATCTCGGTAATCTTCGGATCACTCTTCGCCTCTTGAATTACCTTTTCACAGCATAGCTTCGCATATCCTCTTCTACGGTATTCCGGATTCACGGCTACGGATATTGTAACACCTGTATGATTCCCTTCATACCTATACTCTCTCGTATATGCGAAGGCTACAGGCAATTCTCCATCATATTGAATATAGGAATACCGCACAGCCTTTCTAAAGAACTTTGGATTCTCCATGATACTAAAATCGTTATAATCATCCCTCTTCAGAGAAGCTACCACGATTTTCATATCTTCATAGGGATCACGCTCGTTATTCTTCTGAAAAGCCTCTAGAATCACACTATCAAATACATTCATGATTCCTACAATCCTCCTATCTTAAAAAGAGACAAAAATAACAAACCTTCCATGATCTTCACTATATCATGAATCATGGAAGGTTTTCTATATTCATCAGGAGTTTATTACTCTGTTTTAAAAGAGCAAAATCCCCTTTATTTACTCATACTAACATTGGATGTTACATCCAATGTTAGTATGAGGCCTCAATAGGGGGATGATCATAACATGGCTTTATTTTTTAATGGTACTGAGATAGGAAATACCGATATTATCAAATTTGAGAATACAACACTCGAGAGAGTAAATTACAAGGAATCCGATTCTGCAGAAGCAGTGCTGGTATGGGAAGCCGGATCTGTCACACCAGGCAATAAACCCGTAAGTTCTAGCTATAGTATCAGATGGGGATGGAGTTCTGGTGGTAACTACGGTGCTACGCCACAAACCGTCTACTCGTATACCGCTGATGGCAATGGCTATATCACAATATCCGTTACTGGATCTGGAGGAGATACGTCTAGCAACGTTCCTGCGGGAGCATCCCCTTTGTATCCAGATGGATACCATCAGAGTGCATCGTGGAGTTGGAGAGGGTATCGTCTCGCTATCAACAATGTAGCTCAGTCTACTGTCACGATTCAATCTGGCGGAAGAGCGGTATCTTGCTATCGAATTCTAAAAGGTCAAACCTACGAAGTTCAAGGTCTATGGGGTGCATATGTTGATTACGCCATCGGATTTGGCGGACTAGCAGCCAATCTAACCGGATCTTATTCTGTCACACCTGTAAGACCTGATTAAAAAACAAAACTCCTCCAAGAGAAGTTCGGATAAAATGCATCATCCGACATCTTGGAGGAGTTTCTTGTTGATTTTCTTGGAGATAGAATCCATATTCTTTTTGCGGACAGAATCAAGTTGCTCAACAGCTCGTTCTACGGGCGATCCATTATTCGTCTGATAACGAGCAGATCCCCGAGTGGTAGACCAAGCAACTTCATCTGTGAGATCGAAATAATCCGACCTCAATTGATCCGACTTCCGCATCTCATAGAGAGCGAGTAATTCTTGCTTCTTAATTTCATATTTAGAAACTTTCAGAATGGTAATGAGGGCTTCGTGCCCAATACCTTCGAAGTAGAGAGATCGGATGACATCTTGCTGCAAAGGTGTTAATTCCTTCATAGCTTCATCCAGATGCTCTCGAAGCTTCTCAGTGAACATTCGCTCTTCTACCGATTGAATCGCTTTCTCAGCTTCGGGATCGACAACGAAGTCGACAAAGGTAATCGAATTCGATTCATCGCCATGTTTACCGGGAACTTCACCATCCAGAGAAATGGTGTGTTGTAGCATGTCACCACCGTGATAGACGACTTTGCCATCTTCGGTTTCCACCGGATAGTATCTTCCGCCATGCCCATAGCGGTTACTGATCAGACCAACGATCCGATACTTGTGGGTTACTTTCAGATAATTGGTAAACTCAGTAAGAACTGATTTCTCGGGGCGCTCTTGTGTGGCGAAATGCTCTAGAGCGACTTGGAAGGAGAAGTATCCTTCCTGATAAAGGTCTTCCACTGTCAAGCCAAAGATATTGCACAGACTGCGATGCTTCCCATATTCTCTTCGGCAAACAATGCGAAGATCGGGATCCACTTTATTCCATAGCCATGAAATACAGTCCTTATCGCCCGCTTGTGCATAGGCGAGTTTTTCTTTATCGGTAAGATCCTTATTGGACACTTGGTCTCACCTCTTTTCGGCTTTATCATTTAAATGAGGGTTCAAATTATCGTATCGATACAGAGAGTATAAATCGAAGAGTATTCCAAATCATCAGAATACTCTTCGATTTATCGTTTTTATCCAAGAAGAAGTTTCTCGGGATCGACGTTGTTTACGTTCACCTTAATCGAGTGGAACTTCTTCATCTGTTTCTGCATCAGCTCATTGGACAGTTTACCCGTCGTAAGACCGACATTGGTAATATCAAGACGACGGAAGCGATCTCCAATGCAGGCATGGCAGAAGTTCTCACCAAGGCAACCCATCGGAGAGCGGAAACGCATAACCTTACCACGATAATCCTTCGAATTATCCGGCGTCAGGCATTCCAGTTTTCCATTGGGAAGCACCATGTATTGATAGAGCATCGATTCAATTACTCGGTCATCTGCCAGTAAGACTGGAATCGTATATTTACTTCCACAGTCCTCCTGATCACTAATCACTAGAGACTGATAGACAGAATAGAACTGCTTTGTCATGTAACCACCAACGGCAGTACCGACAGCTTTCGGATAGGATGCGGAGACAACCATATCGGCGGCTTTCGAGATGTCTTGCTTTGAGATGCCGTTCATCATATTGGAAGTCATCATCTTATATTCCGAGGGATGAGAAGGATCTTTAATAGGACCGACAATGACGGTATTGATCTTATAGTCATTATCGAACGATCCACGAGCACCAGACTTGTAGAGGGTCATGCCAGGATCGTCACCGATAACGGCTTTGGCCTTCTCGACCAACTTATTATCAATATCCGAATAGTCAGCAACTGTCGGATGATCTTTCTGTGCCAATTCATCCAAAAGCTTTTTCTTCTCAGCTTCAACCTCAGGCAATGGACGAAGGATCTTCTCGGTGAAAGAAGGACTCGTAGCCGATACCAATTTAAGGCCATAGAATTCAAAAGCTTTCAAATAACGAACGATTGCATCGGTATCGAGTCGTTGCTCGAGTACTGCATTGGCAATCCACCCAGCGATTTTACCCCAACTCTTTTTAGTAAAGACTTCATTGTAATAACCGCCAGGGATGATGGAATCCAAATTCCCTTCGATGCACAGCTTATTGAAGAGGAACTTGCCGACATTGGTTTGGATCTCTGTCTTGTTAATGTACTCTCCAGCTTTCAGAGTAAACCGATCTTTGAAATGAAATTCTGGTTCACGCATCTCGACGTGGGTCTTTCCATTATCATCAGTCACCATCTTAGCACTTTTTGTAAATAACCGAGTGATCTCCGTAGTGGTCAACTCGGTCTTCTTCATATTCAAAAGTCGAGCTTTATCTCGCTCAGACAACTGATTTGCCATAAGAAAATCGTGCCTCCTTCAGTAGGATTACCCTACTTGTTTTTGGAGCCAGGAGATCCGACCTGTTCTAAAAATCCCAATAAAAATCCCGCTACCGTAATTGGTAGCGGGATGTATTTAAGTCTTAATCGTCTTTCTCGATCGGACCGACCGCAGCCTGTGCTTCGATCAGCTCCTTGATGGAAATGGTCGAAACAGCGCCATCGACATGTGCGCCATCCAGAGTCACCCAGTACGGGGTAACGCGCAGATGGCCATCCTCGAAGAAGCAGTTCGGCACGTGAGCGATGGTCAGAGCCGCGAACAGGCCAGAAGCCGGATCGAAGTTGGAGCTCAGATCGGCATCCTCACCCTGCGCCTTCAGAGTCTCGGAGATTTCGCCAACCTCGACGACATTGGGAGTGCCCAGACCGTTGTCACCAAGCAGAATCTTGAATCCAGCACTCTTGACATTCTTGTCAGGCAGCGAGGTTACCAGACGTAGGTTGATATACGGAGCCTGCATGGTCGCATTGTCGGAGACCTGGCTCTTCAGAGTCAGAACCTTCTCCGGGATGAAACGAGCATGCAGAGTGCCAGTCGCCTCAGGAGCCGGAGTGGTGCACTCGGCATCACTGAACCAGCCGCTGTACAGCTTGCCAACCACGGTCGGGTAGTTGGTCGCACTGAAATCGCCAGCATCCAGCTCCTTCTGGGTAGCGCCCTCGGGGCCGCCGGAAACCGCTTCGCCATCCGTAGTGGGGTCGTAAGCGTTGGGATCCTTGGTGGTGAAACGAACAGCCACATGGATGGTTTCGTTGCCATAAGTGTAGGTCTCGCGGCCGGTGTAGGTCCTGCCGGCAACGATGCCCGGCGCCAAACCATACCAGGTCAGCTTCCACTGATTCTCCTCAGTGCCGCCCCAGTCGGAGGAATGGTTCGCATCGGCAGGTTCGCCATCATCCAGGACCTTATCCAGAATGCCTTTGCCTTCCTTGTCGACAAAGCCAGTCAGGACCGGGAACCAGTACGCATTGATCGGCGCACCACCCTTCTTGTACGCAACGGCCTTCTCCAGATCTAGTTCATAGTCGACTACATAGGTCTCCTCGTTGAGCACGGCTTCATTGATCGCAGCAAGGTTCTTCTGAACGTCTTGCTTCTCATCTTCGGGCGTCATCTTATCCCAAAGAGTTGCCTTCTTGATTTTAATATCAAACGTAGCACCCATTTGATAGTACCTCCAGTTTGTTAGAAATTATAGGGAATGTAATGCATCAAGAGGTCCTTGTTGGCGACGGAGGGATCATGGTTAAATGCCACAAGTTCCTCAAAAGAGCCAAAGGAAATGATTTTGAAGAATTCTTCATACAAGGTCTCGAACTGTTTCATCGTATGCTTCGCTTCATTATACCCGAGACTGTCGAGATACTTGGAAGAGAAGGGTACGAGGATCCAGTGATGATAACGACACCATTGCTGAATCTTCTTCGGCGTTAGATAATAGGGTAGGAAGTACGAATCGTCGTTGATCCCTATCACGATATCGTATGCCAACCCTGTCGTATCCGAGTCATCGGATTCTTGATCATCTGGCGTAGACACCCGGTAGTTTACAATGATATTACCGTTACACGAACAGAAGTTACTCGCTTTTATCATCTGGCAACGTACACAATCATCCGGCATATAAGCCGGTGTCACTTTCTCAGGATAGTAGAAAGCGACATCGACTCCTAGTCTATCGATTGCTCGTATGAGTCGATAAATATCCGAGATATTCTGCACATCGAGCTTATTGGTAAACAGATTGACTCTCCGGTAGCCTGTCTTCTTCACCCGGCGCATGACTTCATCATAGATGCCAGGGCCATAGATGAATACGTTCAGTTCCATTCGAAGGGAAGTTTCTTCCACCATTAAGACCGACTTTTGGTACCTGGGTAATTCACTGAGCTCCAGGTTAAAGATCTCCTCGAGATAACCAGAGACTCCAATGATGGGACACAGCTTAAAGTTGGTCTCCAATGGATCACCTCCTGATTATAGGGCTGTTTCAATTTCGCTCTACTCTCCCTGGACAATAAGCGAAATAAAAAGAGAGGATACTTCCGTGTAGAAAGTATCCTCTCTAAATCTATGAAAAGGTTTATCTTGCGTACCAGAAAACTTGAATATCACTAGCTGGCTTCTCCCATACTTTGACAGTGACATTACCAGCACCAGGCGTAACAACACCACTATTCACGATCTGCAGGGCATCCCGTAGAGCTGAATCAGTTTCACGAACACCTGTGGGCCGAGCCATAGGAATGCCGAACTGCATCGTGGCGGTTACAGCAGGACCACCGTCCTGTGTTGTACAGGTTGCAGTCTGCGTGTAACCGGCACTGTCATCACCTTTCCAGGCAGCTACGGTCAGTGTAGCCGCATAAAGGTGAAGTTGCTTAATATTCTCTACGTTCCCAAGGCCAAGGTTAGTACGGGCAGCTGCAGCAGTGGTTGCACCAGTTCCTCCATTGGTAAGAGGAAGCGTTCCAGTAACGGGGATGGCATCCTGTGCACCAGATCCATCAAATGTGACTGCAGTAGTAGAATCCAACTTTGTCTTCAGGCTTCTGGGAGTTGTGAGTTTCGTAGCACTCAGAACGTTCTTAGCATTGTCATGGGTGTTATCCACATTCCCGAGGCCAAGGTTGGTCGGAGTGAGATTGACATCACCGGTTCGATACACCGTTTCGGCAGAACCCTTCACTCTTGTCGGAGTTGCGATTCCACTGATCTGGGCTTCGATCTCACTCAACTTCGTTTTGAGGGATTTATTGGTTGCTACCGCAACAGCGTCCGACGTAGTAATCGGATAAAATGCTTTCCCCGAGGAATCGATCAATTTCCGGATGTAAGGCATAACGAATATCTCCTCTATCTTGTATTTTAAAGGTTTTTGCAACCTGAGGGTTTTATCCTCAGGTTGCAAATGTAATGGATTTGAGATTTTGATTATGCCTTAATACCGAGATCGGCGAGAGCCTGCTCGATGTAGGTACGACGGCCGATCTTGAAGATCAGACGGTCTTCATATTTGGCAGGAACTTCGGGAGTTTCTTTCTCGATCTCCATGCTCTTAATACCGCACTCAAGCTTCAGGACATAGCCGTCATATTCATTGGTAAGACCGATATCCGTATTCTCGAGTTCGATATGCTTCAGATTCTCTTCCGTCAGAAGAGAATTGAGAGTGTCTAGAGGGATCACGTTACTATTGCAAGTGAAGGTGATCGTCCGACGAGAAGCGCCGTTATAGTATTCCTCAGTTTCGATGGCTTCCAGATACTCAAAGGCAGTATCACCAATATGAACTTGTAGCATATACGCATCTTCCTTTCTTCAATCAGGTTATAGACCAACTGATACTCCAATTGGCTATCGTATATAGGTTCGTAGGGTCGCCGCTGATCCCACAACTCATGCTGAATGAGAAATAACCTCCGGCACCAACGGTGAAGACTTGACCAGTGGATACCCCGGAGGACGCTCCGTTTACATTCTTACTCAAACTGCCCCAAAACGATCCATTGCCATGTGGGTTTGCCCACGATGGTGCAGAACCCCAAATACTACAACCTGTGATTCTGATTGTGACAGTCGATGTTGGTCTAAAGACTGCACTCGATGCACTTGTTGTGGATGCATAATTTGATGCTCCCCAGCTGGTAACTGTCAGTCCACCCTTATCGTCATAGATCAGGTGCTCTGACGTACCATCTGTATCATACACTTTGCTGATCTTTACATTAGCAGATCCATTGTTGTCGTATAAAGTTGATATCTGGGTTGAGGTTGTCCCATCATTATCGAATATAGGCATTTTGGATCACCTACCTCGTAATGAAGGACAGAGGCTCTCAACTATTCGGTTGGTGCCCCCCCCCCGAATAGAGAATGGAAAGTAGTCACGAAGGTTTCCTCCTCAAATTTAATATCTAATAGTGATCACTATTAGACTCTCTTCATGATAATAGAATTTGTAGCTACAGCAGTACCGGCATTATCTTGAACGATAATATTCCGGAGACTCGTTGTAGTACGATTGGTTGACACTGCGAAGGCATCGCCTGTGAAGGTACCACCGGTTTTCGGCATAGTATCGCCGGACAACGCAGTCGCACGTGTTGCTCCGTGATTTTGATTCGGCCGAAAGAGGGATCATGCAGTCGGTTCACTACAAATTGATCATAAGATTCACTCTTCTTGACATAGATATCCCAGACAGATGCGGCTGCTTTGTGGATCCAGGCCTCGTAATCCGTTCCGGTGTACTTAAACGACACCAGAGATGGGTCGTGATCATTTTGATTTGCGAATTGAATAAACAAGCACATCGGCGTCGGTTTCCCGCGTTGCGATATGCTCATTTCGATCGGTGAATTCGTATACGTGTCATTGATTGTAAGCTTAGCCACATGCGTATAGCCAGCAGAACCAGACGTCCCTCGTAATACATCTGTAACTGCGGTCCCCTGAGTAAAGCGAGCAAGACCAGCCACATTGGCAGCTCCAGAAATGGTAGCGGCGCCTTTGATATTGGCTGAAGCACCAATAAGAGCTCCAGGTGAAGTAAAGTCGCCGTTAGTGGCAAACGTAAATGTCTTGCGCTTGGTTACATCCTGACATTGCGTATGGACATATGCAAGTCCATCCGAAGCCAGATGAAGTTCTTCTTTAGCTTCATCGGCAGCAGCCACTCCGAGGGCGGCGGCGGTATGCAGGGAGTCAGCGGCTTCACCTCCACCAATGATAGTGCGCCCTCCAGCATTGATCACGATCCCAGATCCGGCACCATCTCCTGGATAGAATTTAATTGGATAATTTGTTATCGATCCTGAATTAAACCCAATAGAGCGTTGACCACCGCTAAAGGTCAAATTGCCAGTCATCGTATCGCCGGTCTTAGCAACTTTGGTTGGATCTGTAGCGGTATCACCAGCAACCAATAATCTGGTCCAATCTTGCCAGGTACTATCCCCAGATCCCACTTTCGCACAAGTGTACACATTCTTGGATCGAATATCAAATGCCAGTGCTCGGATATGATTAATATTACTATCAATACTGAAAACGAGAATATGCGAATCGACGCAGGGAAGATGATAATTCGCGAACTCGTTTGCAAAGAACCGGTATACGTTAAATTCTTCCCTGAACTTATGATGCACATTGGCAATAGTCGTCACATATTCTCTAAAATCAGTATCGTTGAGTCGTATTACATTTAGATATCCGAGGTTAATGGCCGTATTGATATTCGCCTGTATCTCATTCAGTTTCGTTTTTAGTGACTTATTATTTTCAACAGCTACTGCTTCTGACACAGTAACTGGATAGAATGTTTTCCCGGAAGGATCATTCAGTTTACGAATATAAGGCATGTATTTCACCTCTGTCCTATTTTTAAGCTCTTTCGCAACCGGGCGGTAACCGCCCGGTTGCGAAAGTAATAGAATTATACACTACTTTCCAATTATTTTTATAGTTACTCTATAAAATTGACGTATTAACGCTAAAATTGGAAATATTTGGAAATTATTGAGCTCTTAGATTTACGAAAGTAGCGTCACCATTTACGTAGGAACCAGTAGCCATAGTAAAGGAAGCAGACACCGATACACCAACGGTAACTCTGGATCTTTGCGATACTGAATACCTACTGATATCCAAGACTCGATTACTACCCTCACTCCAGCGGACTTGAGTGCCATTAAGAGATACATAGACCTCCTTGGAGGTGCTACGAACTTCCTGTACGTCGGTGCCTTCAGCTTCAATTTCTTCGGGAGTTGGTTTTCTCCAGTATCCAGCGGTTACACTTGCACTAATACGATCGGCGAGAATCTTGGTATACTTCGATAGATCCCAATACGTACCATACCAGTAAGTGCCACCGCCACCGGCATGGACACTGACAGTGGACGGGCCCATCTTATATTCTCGCTCCCATACGAGCACGGGTTCGGCATCTTCCGATTCTTTATAATACACCTTATCCAGCGCCGTGCCTTCATATGTTATATTTGCTCCAGAAGTTAACGTCGTGCCCGGATCTTCCTCATTATTCTTAAAAATAATAGGCATAGTGGTCATTCACCTCACTTTGAACAACGCGCGTAACGCGCGTTGTTCAAAGTATCTAGAGAATAAACTTTTATTTATTTTCCGATCGAGATGAATGATAAGCCAAAATAAATACAGATGATATGGATATTTTAATCCATATCATCTGTCATAATTTAATCGGGATGTACAGGGGTGACTGTAAAAGAACCAGTTAGACTTTGACTCCATGCAGCGCCAACTGGTAGCGTAGCGGTTACGACCCAATGACCCCATATGGTGTATGTCTGGCCCTTCGTGATTCGATAAGCATTTTGTCGAACGCCATTAACGGTAATAGCTACTGTAGATTGCGTTGTGCCGTTGATTCTAAGCTGAATTCCGCCCCAGTTCCAGTTACAACTGTAGTCTCCCATGTAACTTGTATAATTATCGTGGCCACTGTTGCCGGTACCAGTTACTATAACATAGCCGTTACCATCAGCTCTATACGAGTATCCCTGATAATCGTGGCTGGCGTTATAAGTAATCGCATCGATATTCCATGTGTGATTTAGTGATCCGGAAGCCGGTCTGTTATTCGGGGTGACCGTACCAGCCTCCCATACCAATACTGGTGAAGCGCTTTCTGAATTTTTATAATAAATCGCTTCGAGAGCTTTACCTTCATAACGAACATCGTAGGTATTCTCGATCGATTTTCCATCAAAATACAAACTCATGTTATTGGATCCCCCCCATTGAGGCCTCATACTAACATTGGATGTTACATCCAATGTTAGTATGAGTAAATAAAGGGAATCCAAACCTCCATATGCTTCATCGGCATATGGAGGTTATAATTTATGAATTCATAATGGCGTCGATTTCTTCAGGACTCTGATTATAGAAGATCTGATCCGCCAGGAACATTGTGAGCGAAGCCATTCCGCGAACGGGCTCTAGAATCTGGAAGTAATGATCTTCATCATTATCACCCCAGATACCATGCCAGATAGCTCCGTCACGATCTTGCAGGATTGTACCGCCTTCGTAGTAGCCGTAATCTCCAATGATCGTTAGAGTATGCGCCGCGGCATTCACGTTAAACGTACCGAAGTGGTAAGTAAAATAGTTGTAAAGCTGCTCCGGAGGATAAATGCATCCCATTTCGTAACGGCAATACCCAACTTCGGTCATGAAGTAAATGTACTCTTGAGAGAATTTGATGCCTTTATCTTTCTCGAATTTACGGATCGAAGCCACGGTAGTCGGCCACTGCTCGCTCTTAGAGTAGTAGCCATCGTTATGGGATTTGATATATTCGCCGAGCTTCTTCATGGAGATAGCTTCCAGAGAGCGAAGACGACGATTGAAAGCTGCTTCATTCTGTTTCTGCTTTAGCTTAATATCTTGTGAAGCTTTCTTGGCACTAGCCACGTCATGATTCGCATCATCATTCATATCGCGTTTCTCAGGCTTCTTCCCATACTTATTCGCCACATACTTGATGCCATAAAGCGGGAGAGTTAATCCGACAGTAACAGCTGCAGCCCCAAGGACAAATTTCGCTCCAGTAGCGAGCGCGCCTTCCACAGCGACATGAGTCGTCATGTTCGGCATCTTCCGGAGTTCACTCTTGGTCAGATTCACCTGGCATTGACCAATGATCGTCTTGGCATCATCAATGGTGCTCTGATAACGCGAGATCTGCCCTTGATTGGCATGGCCTTTTGCACGTTGTGCTAAGCTTTCCAGTTGATCATAATTGGGAGCGCCATTCATATATTCCTGCGTCACCTTAAAGATCATATCGATGACATCCAGGAAAGTAGCTACACGATCCTGAAGAATTTCAATATTCTTAGAATCAGGCTTGCGATTCGCAGTACGAAGATCCCGATGGATAAAGTTGAAGGCGCGGGGAAGATTCCGGACAGCATTGTTCAGATCCTGGAAGGATACCTCGGCCGTTGCGTTCTGATCGACGTCAGAGATATCGACTTTACCCATGACATATTTCTCGACATCTTCTAGAATCACTTTCTGCTTTTCCCGAATCGACATGACCGTGGGATCATCTTTGGCGTTAGAATCCACTCTGGATCGAGCAGCTTCTTGCATTCTCCTTAAAGAATATGAAGCTTGCAGGCCATTTTGGATCGGAGTAAGAGCCTGGGTTACATAGCGCCAATAATCCTGAAGATAATCTCCCATCTTATCAGCACGGAAGGAGGCTCTCTCGGATACAGAAACTTTCTTATCGCGGTCCTTATCAGCATCCCTGGAATTTCTGCGGATCTGAGGATCTGTAGCTTCCAAGGCCATTTGATTTAGCAATTCAAATTTCAACACATTCACCTCGAATCAAACCTTGCTTATTGACGAGTTTCCGCACGTATCCCATACACGAAAACTATTGAATAACTTTGAATCTCTCACGATATTCGATTTAAAGAGAGGCGATCAACCTATGGCAACCGCTTATATTCGGTACCTAAAAAATAACGACAACCAAATCGTCGTCCCGGTAACTTCCACCAGGGCGGTTATTCGTCAGGGCGCTGACGGTAAAACTTCTTCGACTCTGGAGAAGGCCCTTCGCACGATCGAGACCAATGTGGCTGGTAAAGCCCCGATTGCGCACGCTGTCGCAGCTACTACCTACGGTGTTGGCTCCACTGCCAATTTTGGGCATCTGAAGATCACGGATGCTCTCGGTGGCGGTAATGCTGCTGCCGGTGTTGCAATCTCAAGCACTGGCGCACAGACTGCGATCAACACTCGTGCCCCGACGGCGCATGCTGTTGCTGCCGCAACCTATGGAGCCGGCAATGCAACTCTGCTCGGCCACGTGAAGCTAAGTGATGCCGTTGATGGTACAAACTTGACTGCGGCGGCTGGTCAGACGGCGGCTACTCCGAAAGCTGTCGCAACTGCATACACCGCGATCGACACCCACTCCAAGAATGGCACCCATTACAAGATGGAACTTGTCGGTACCACACTAACGATCACCAAAGTGACCGCATAATCAATAACCTCCAATACGTTTCAAATTCGTATTGGAGGTTATTATTTCTTTCGTATATTATTCAAACGGCGAAATCGCTGAATGCTTGATCAGCATTCCTTGATTTACGCTCGGTTTGGATCGGTATGAGGCATCATAGTGGTCTTCTTAGTTAGGATGGACTATACCGTGGGAATTCTCAGTATGCAATCCAGGTTGAATGCTTGCACCGTATGGGCACGGACCAGCCCTGCCGTAATGACCTTATCAGTCACAATGGCGCGGAGACAATTTGGCCTGGCTCTATATGCTGAGATTCTCAGAAAATCCTAGGATGCTATTCATAGCCAAGAGATGGTGAATGTAGAGCAACGGGGTGAAATGGATGCTTGCATTGTGGCTATGTCTTAGAATATTGATAACGGCAGGTAACCGGATATCGCAACCCGTGAATGATCCGGAGACGCCAAAAATCCCATTGTTTGGTGATGGGTGATATGGTCTTCTTCGCAAAATAACCGGCTGTGATGTAACCACCATCATGGCACCAACGGCTGGCAGGCACCGGGAAAGGCGAAGTAAGAGAACGGAGCAGAGCTGATAACTCTGATTTCTTGATCAAGAGGTACGCGAGTTTCTCGTGAGGATGGGCGAGGGTACGGATTCCATTTGAATGCCGTGCGTGTATTGATCGAGGGATGGTCTCCGTCATACCTGATGACGGACCGTTCTTTTAAGGTAACAAGAGCTTCATGCTCATAAAATAGAAGGGAGAATGACACATGTATCCGATGAAGCAACCAACTCTCGAGCGTTGTCACGATCTCAGTGAGTTGCGAATGAAATGGTTCCAAGTCCAGAGTGATACACTGATGGAATTGGTTTACAGCATGAACGTGATGGCATCTCGGATTCCTGACAAGACCAAAAGATTGCGTCACATTGACGCGATCGTCGACGGAAGCTGGGGTGATAAACCGGAGGTGTATCGTTTCAGCAGTCCGAACTATCGGGGCAAGCTCACGTATCACAATATGCCCTATGCCGGTTCCACTCCATTTCCGGACAGTGACCTTGGTGGGCTCATCTATGATTTAAGAGTCCACGAAGCTTGGTGGGATACCTCGAGAAACGGGTTTGAGCAGGATTGGTTCGGCATCGTATTTCATAGTAAAGATCCTAAAAGCAACTGCATCGTTCTCATCGATATCTATGAGCTCCGGTATCTCTACTGGCTCTTTGTCGTTGAGAAGATGAATCAGGATTACGACGATAAGCGAATTGGAACTATTTACGAATTTGCTACCTGCATCGAGCGGATCGATGCGGCTACTCCACGTGTCATCAATTATGCCGACATCCTGCTCGATGAAGTCGCGAAAGCGGTCTTTAAAGATCAGCCAGTTTCCTGGATGAATAAGGATTACGAAGAGCTCACCAAGCTTGCTTCAATTCTGCTCCGCCTGACTCTTGGTCTTCATCGGGATATGGAAGAGGTCGCACTTCGGGGACCGTTTGCGCTGATACAGAGTGGGGAGCAAATCCTATTGCCAATTGAATTGCCCTCCAAGCAGCAAGCAGCCGCAATACTCTTAGCTAATATCTTCATCCGTGGCTATCACCCTGCCTTAATTTCTCGCAAATAAAAATAAAAAGAACGGATTTTGTTCATCACAACAAAGCCCGTTCTTTTTTGTTTCCGAACCCTCACTTAAGAATTGAGGTGAAGCTAATCTCATGAAAACGTTCATTGAAGAACTGCGAGTGCGACTCCCAGGAGTGAAGTTTCACTCGCTATTTACTCCGTCGAAAGACCAAGATCCAGTCTACAAAATGGTCTCGCAATATGCGTCTACCAATGCCGGATTGAATCGGCAAGTCTTTGATGAGATTCTATTCAACAACCCCAATCTACATCATGTGCATGCGGCTACGGTCGCCGATGGTTACTACGGCCTTGCAGCTCACTACCTCGGGGAGTGGGTCCGACAGCACAAGGAAAATGAATTTCCTGCCAGTCAGTCTTACTATGCCGCCATCCATGCGGTTCTGTGGGCAGCAGTCCCTCAGAGTACTGCCGTGTGCCCGAGTGCCAGTATCAGCAAAGTTTTCTTCGAGGAATTCCTCGGGATGGTTGCAGCAAACGATAATAACCTGGATGAATTCACTGCGAATTTTGACTTCTGTATCGCTATGAATATCTTTGATATTCTGAGCGAGTACGAGAGATTCAATCTCTATAAGAAGGATAATTCGACGGCGATGTATCCGGGCAAATACTTCTTTGCTCCCAGCAATCTACCGACGAACTTCGACGAATTCGCCAATAAGCTTGTCGATACCGTCGAGCAAGCTTGGAGTGCGAGATGCCCCAGTGAAGATCCCGATTTCATGGCTGGTCAGTTGGAAATTCTGAGAGAAGCGATCTATGTCTATGACGAGATCCTGAACCAGAATACCACTGACGGGAAATGGTTCGAGATGCTGGAACGGGATTGGCGTGATGGCACGGAAGAATGCGAGATTGCGGAATTGAAGCAGCGTGTTGCTACGAAGATTCCGGAACCTGTAGCGAATCTGATCAACCTTTGTGGTGATGATCTGATTTTCTTCTGCTGCTATGATTCGAGCCCGAAGCCGAGTCAAGAAGATGATCCCGAGATCGATCTTCATGCTCCGTTTGATCCCCATATGGGATGGGCTGTCAAGATTCCGGAAACGGACAATGAGTTCTTGCAGCATCTACGTGCTTGCTACCGTGAGGCATTCCGATCCGATGGATTGACTGAGGCTCTCTTCAAGTCCTATTTCCGTGAGTATGTCACGACTCGCCTAAATCATCTTCAGAAGAAGATGGAACCCGAACGTATCAATCTCGTCTTCGAGAAGCTGAATTGCTTCTTGGCCGATGATCTTTCTCAAGCTCCCTCGGATTACACCTGGGGCAAGTTTGAGGCCTATCTGGATCATCTAACTGACGACACTATGTTCACCATTATGGAAGCCAAAGATGGAAACTATACCAGATCCGAAGTTCGTTACCAAGAACGGAATGGATCTAAGATCGGGCGTAACATTTCCAAGGCATACCAGATGGCCGTGGACAGCAAAGAACAGATCGCTACGCAAGGCGGAGAGATTCTAAAAGCTCTCAAGTCTTTCGTCGTTGATCCTGATGATAAGAAAACTGAATTGATTCTCCAAGGTAAGAAGTTTACCTTTATTGGACTTCTCAAGAGGGTCATTGCCGGTGTCGCTCTATTCAATGTCGGTATCATGACTGGCATTGTCGGCGTCATCATTATGTGGGCTAAAAACCGCAAGGCGACAAAGAATGCAAAGCGTAAGATGCAACTTATGCTGGAGCAAGAGATCGCTATGGTGGATGAGAAGATCCAAGATGCGACTTCCGATGGAAATCGTAAAGCTAAATACTCTCTCATGCGTTCTAAGCAGCAACTTGAGAACGCCCTTAACCGTATCAAGTGGGGTGTCGGTGTTGATGCTACGGATGAAGAGTCTCCCGCTGTCGCTAAGATTCGTCAGCGTATGGCCGCTGGTGGTCGACTGAAAGCAGATGACCGACTTCGTGTCGGGAATATCGATACCCGCGGACTAAAGAAAAGAGGGAGGTAATCTGGATGCCCTCTATTTTTGATCAAATTGTCATGGAAGCATTTACTCCTGATGATCCAGCGGAGGAAGGCATTCTTTTTGATAAGAAACAGACCCGCTACAACTATGAGAAGTTTGGATCTGCAATCAATGTCCTTCTGATTACTGGTATCTCGGCAAGTGGTAAATCCACGCAAGCCGAAGAGTTAGCTTCCCAGGATGATGTGTTCCTCGTTCCCCTCGATATGCTACGAGCCTGGTGGTGGTATACCCTCAATCGTCCTGAGGAAGATCCTTTTGCCGATTGGAAAGAACTTCCGGCCTGGGCTCCCTATATGACCAACCAGAATCCGGTAATCCAATTCCTCAAAAAGAATCCGATTAAACCGAAGGACAATGAAGATCTGATGAATGAGTTTCTTACCCAAGGCACCAACTGGGTGATCCGGAACTGCCTGAATCGTAAGAATACTCACTGGATCATCGAAGGCATCGATATCTATCTATATGCAGATCCCGAATTGGTGAAGCAGTGTGCTATCATTATTCGTGGAGAATCTGCAGCGCACAGTCTCATCTATCGTGCCAAGCGTGAGCATGGATTGGTAAAACCTTTCCGTGAATTCATGTGGGCAATTGATGATGATAAAAAGCTGTCCCTATTCCGTAAGGACGTGCTAAACTGGATCAAGACCCAAGGATCCGCTATGGAATCTTTGGATGATCTTGACGATCTCTTCCCTGCCCTGGAGCTTGACCTACTGGCCGGCGGTGACCCGACAATGTCTCGTGATCAGCGTGTCAGTGCAGGACAGACCGATCCTGGTTCTTTGGGTGGAGCCAATGCTCCTGGTGCACAGCCTCAACAAGCCGACACTCCGTCAACCGACGAAGCTCCTACGCAAAATCAAAATCAAGGAGCCAATGCTGGCGGAGACGACCAAGCTGCTCCCGACGAGGGTGGCGGCGATGACGCAGCCGCTGGTGACGATGCCGGTGCTCCTCCTGATGAAGGCGGAGATACTGGCGAAGATGATGGAACCGGCGAACTCGATGAAGATGAAGAGGATGCTGCCGGTGGTGACATGGGTGGTGGAGACACCACTACGGAAGATCCCAACGAGCTAAAGCGTAAGAAGGATCTTCGTGTACTCACCTGCGCCCTCTATTCCAGCTATGTAGCTACGCTCGATTTGATGAAGAATGCTCGTGTACCGAGTGATCCAGCATTGGAAGAAAGGTACAGTGCGATTCGGAATCATATGGAGAAAGCGAAGAATGATCTGTTTATGATGGCGACTGAAACCATCAAGACGGATCCCTATCCCGATTCCCTTCGTAAATACACTGCTCTAAATCAGCTTTATTCTTTGAGTCTCAAGACCCTGGATACGCTGATTCCCAAAGAATCTGCCGATTCGAAAGAGCTAGAGAAGCGGAAATCGTAACAACTTATTTAATGCATGCGACTCTATGATGGTATGAAAGAATTGGTCCTTCTCTCATAACATCATTGAATCAAACCCGATTCTTTTTGTATCAAAGAGGGTCGGGGTGTGCAATTGTCGTTCTCTCATCAAGAACTACAAAGGTACACGCACAAATGAATCTACACTATACCTGAGGAGGTATGTAACAATGGCCAATTACGATCCGCGGTTTGCCACGGAAGCCAAGGTCGTTGGCAACGACTATGCTTCCGACGGAGATCTGGGCTTCAAGAACGAAGTTAAGGGCGTTTTTGAGAGCTACAGCTCCAAGGGCATCAACCTCGCGTACGACTTCAATGGCATCCTGGGCAGCCAGCTCGAGCGCCAGAATTTCTGCGACGCTATCACCGAGAGCTTCCAGAACGATTCCATCACTACCGACAGCCGCATGAAGGCCGAGCCTTTCTATGACAACTACACCGAGCGCTTCGATCAGCTGCTCAACAACAGCCTGACCACCATCGCCCAGGAAGCCGTCATGCAGGGCTACAGCCCCATCGTGGCTTACACCCCCTTCTTCCTGAAGAAGCAGTGGGTGAGCTGCATCTTCAAGGACGTGCTGATGACCGAGGTTCCCAATTCTCCGGTCTTCAACCTGCCCTTCGAGCGTCGTTACATCAAGGATCAGGACGGCAACCGTTACGAGATTCCTGATGTCTTCTACGACAACGAGACCATGGCGAAGCTGAATGCTGCTGCCACTGGCCTGTCCTTCAAGGAGGATCTGGAGATCGATCTTCCCATGAAGAACGTCGACGTCCTCGTCGAGAAATATTTCCCGGGCATCGTCGTGAATGATCGCTCCAATGAGCTGACCCAGGATCTGCGCATCACCGAAGTTTACTTCGCGACTGCTAAGAAGTGGGTACCCTGTGACATCACTGCCGATGCTACCACTCATACCTGGCTGCCCAAGCAGCTGACCGATGGCGCTGAAGAGCCCGAGTTCGACTCCCTGATGGGCAAGGTGAACTTCGAGGATGGCACTGTGAGCGTCGTCGCTGAGAATGAGAAGATCACCAAGATCAAGATGGCTGGCAAGCTGGCCAACCGCTGGAACGAGCGTTCTCTGGATGTCGAGCGTAAGGTCGACCAGATTCAGAAGATGATGCCCGAGAGCGGCCCGCGCTTCAACACCGCCATCACGGTTGAGGAAGCTTCCGACGCTATGGCTCTCCAGAAGATCGACCTGATCGCCGACAACGTCGACATGATGGGCCGTTCTCTGGCCGAGTTCGAGGATCACGAGATTCGCTCCTTCCTCGACAACTCCTATGATCGTCAGGTCCAGGCCCGCAACAGCGGCGTCTTCGGCTACCAGAACAGCATGGTGGTCACTGGACGTTATGACGCTATGCCCTACACTGGGTTCACCGGCCTGGTTTCCGACTGGTTGACTCAGACCCGTGAGTACTTCGAGCGTGTGATCGAAGAACTCAAGCACAAACTGAAGACCACTGAGGCGGTCATCGTCTGCGTGTGCAACCCGACCCTGGTTCGTTACCTGGGCGCTGGCACCGGCGGTGTCGACTGGGTCTTCGACAGCAACACCACCATCTCCGGCATCAAGATCGCGTATCAGTTCGGCATCGTGACCAGCGCGCAGGATCGCATCCACCTGATCACCTCCGAGTACGTGAGCGCCGATACCGGCTATCATATGTACCTGATTCCCACCACCAATGAGCTGATCACCTACAAGCACTACAAGTACAACATGGTGATCGACCGTGGTTACCGCAACCCGACCCACAGCCTGGTGCCCAATGTCATGGCGACTCATCGCACCCTGACCTTCGAGGTTCTGCCCGTTCAGGGCCGTCTGACCATCGATGGCCGCGATCTGTTCAGCCCGGCGACTCTGGCTCGTGAGGGTGTCGGCAGCCAGAGCTTCGGCAACCTGCAACCGTAACATATTTCGGATAGGTTAGCCCTCCGGTGATTAACAGCCCCCGTAGAGAGAAATCTCTACGGGGGCTTGATTTATTGCTTATGCTTAGGAATGAAGATCGTTGTGACATTGAGCTCTTCGATAAACCCAGACACGGCTTTATTGAATTCCTCATCCGTCATTTGTTTCTTGTAGGTGTATAGATAGAATCTGGATACTTGGGTGAGCGGTAACTGCAAAGCCGTACACAGAGAAGCAAACTGTGTGAAGGACGGGAGCAATCTTCCTGTCTCAAATTGTGAGATCATCTCCTCTGTAAATTGAGAAGGAGCATTGATCCATGCAGCCGGACCTTCATATCCATATTGCTTGACTGCGAATAGTACATCGGAATGCGTCATGTAACGCTGGATTCTACAAGCGCGTAGAAACCGAGCCTCGAAATTCAAAGGTCTATTCAGCACTCTTCTCACCATCCTCCCAGGGAATGACCCCGCGAATCTTCCAGTTTAATTCAATACAGATTGCCATTTTCCTCTGATGCTTCATGACGGGATCTATAGATTTATCGATATTGGTGATCCTCATCTGCTGGGCGATCCAGTAGATATAAGAAGGTCCAACGGTTTTAAGCCGTTCCTGTGTAAACTTACCCAGTTCGGTCTTATGAGGATATAGAAGGGCCTTCTCCAGAATCTTGATTTGATCGTAGTTTGGGAGATATTTCCCAGATTCAAATCCACGGAGAGTCTGAGCTCCGATATCTGTAGATTTAGATAGATCCAGGATCGTCATATCCTGTGCAAGACGTAGGTATTTGATAGCGTCCGCATAGTTCATCGACTCATATTGCGCGATCGTCATTTTTACGTTTCTCCTTCTGTTAGCCTCAATAACCGTTGGGCGGAATCTCACCATGTCGATGCACCTTCGTTCGATCTGTTTTACTTGCTAGGAAAGTAGCAACCATTGATACACCTTTGAAATAGCAGGTATCATACCCTGCTCCGAATTCGATTTTGAATTCTTCTTTTCCGTTTACAGTTTTTCTCGTAACCGTACAGGATTGATTACGAAGATCTTTCACGAGTTGCTGATAGCGATCGTGAAGCATGTAAATTTCATCTATCGTCAAGCCGAAGTATGCGGCGATCTTACCGAGATTGCTTCGGCTATTCTTTCGTATAATGGAATGCGGATCTGAATTTTCTACAATACTCAATACACCAGGTCCAGACAATCCAGTTTTCTTAGCGACCACCGATACTGAGCTATCAGTGATCCGCATTAACATTTGCAAGACAGTATCGTTCTCGGGATTTAACATGAGAAATCACACCCCCAGAATAGCGAAAACTTTATATCACTATTCTGGGGGTGATAGATTTTCTCGTTTGAATCAGGCCTTATAGGCCATCATCAAAGAAATCCGCAACTTCCGCCATCGTGGGGCGGTCGTTCTGATCCAGACCGTACTTGTCTTCCAGATTGTCCAGCTTCGAGCGTTGTTCGTCGATGATATTGGTATACTTCTTGAGGCGCTTCGCATCATCTTGATGGTCATTGCCTCCGATGTAATTCGGATCATCGTTAGCATTCTGGAGCATATTGGCTTGCAAGATCGTCGCCTTATCGGCAGCGAGGGCAAACCGCATACAAAGCTTCTTGGCTGAACTTAGAAACTTTCCGTTCTTCGGATCGTGAAAGTTAAAACCACTCGGCATTGTCAAATACCCATGGCTCCAGTTCGCTTGGAGCTCCTTGAAGATTTCTTTTTCGATTCCTTTGCTCTAGCAGCCTCTTCATCACGTGCGGCGATTCTCTCTTCCAGAGCATTCACGGGAATCATAGGGGTAACGGAAATGGTATACTCTTCGTTCACCTTAATATCTTCAGGTTTATCAAAGTGAACGTCATTCTTGGATCCATCACGAAGAGTGGTCGTGAAGACTGCGCTTCCTTCTTCGTTGATCGTACAACTCATGGATGCGATTTGATTCTCCCAGATCGGATCCTCTTCGCAGCGGCTAATGACCGCTTCGCAGAATCCGTCAAACTGTTGGAATTGATCGCCCAATAGAGTCGCACATTTATCTCGATCAAGATCTCGTAAATCTTGCACCGAGATTTGTTTGAATATGTCGATCGTGTTCATCCGAGATCATCACCACACTTTTTATGGAGTACGTCTAGAGATACGCTGCATTGTCTTCTGCATCTGGCGAGTTTCCTTAGAGTTATTCTGCATCCGAATTCTCTGTTTGCGAGCATCACTGAGGAGTTTTAATTCTCCGAAGGAGAGCTCTTTCATATCGCCGATGCTAAGCTGCCCGGAGAAAAGATCCAGCATCTCCTCGAGATAGGTCATATATCCACGGAGAGGGTCTCTTGGAAAGATTCCCGGGCACGGGAAAAAAGGATGTCGGTCGGAGTGATGACATAGGGACGGGTATCACCGCAGTTAGTGCAGCGGACACCTTTAACCTCCATATCCAGATCGTAATACACGTCACGACCAAAGCGATGGAGAAGACCGAAGTCGGCCTCATGCAGAAGAGGTAGAGCACGGAGGATATCCTCGATGTCCCCCTCTTCAAAGTGAATGTAAGAATCACTGGACGGGTCATAGATCCACATCTCCCGCAGGAGCGTGGCGTCCGAAGTGACCGCAGAATCCAGAGCATTCTCAGCATCCAGGTTCATACGCTCGGCCGCATCGATAACAGTAGCCACACGAGCAGCAGACGGATACTGAACCAGGAAGCGGTTCTTGGTGACGGGGCTCTCATACAGAGTAGCATCCGTCGCCTTGGCAGCATGATCAAGCAGCCATGCAGGATCATTCTTGTGCGCCAGAATCTCATTCGCCTTATCACGACTCCATCCACTCAGGGAATCAGTCGTGAATAGACGGTGAGGATTGAAAGACCAGTGGAAGGACTGGCCGCATTTCGGGCAGCGAGTATCCAGATGAATCGGATCATCCGTAGTCGAAGCCAGTGCGATAGCCAGCAGAGCCAGATCAGCATCGAAGTACGGGAAGGTAGAACGGAATTGATCGTAGGTGACCACGATCCGCCCAGATTCATCATACTTCTTGATCAGGTTGCCACTCACATAGTGGTCATAAATGAAGGTCATGATGTGATCGATATTCTCTCGCACAGTGCCTTCATCACCCAGATGAGACCCAACGATCTCAGCAGAAGTAGCACCACGGAAGGTGCAGTAGTCTCCCATTCCAGGAAGCGGAATGGAGTGAGTTGCGGTAGTTCCCAGTTGACGAATGTACTCCAGGCGGCTGATTCCCTGAGGAACAGTCCGGATCTTCATACTGGAAACATCGCGGTTCTCGATCAGGTTCAGACGAATCGAAGTCGTAGTGACCAACTTGGCATGCTCCTCATTGGTCAGGCCCAGATTGTCTTCTTTACCCTTCTCGATACTAATGACAGCAGAAGCGGGATGCGCTTCCACCCATTCATTGTCGATATCACGGGCGTTGCGAGAGGCACGACGATGAACTGCCTGGTTGGCCTCTTCATCGGTCAGCCCATTCTCGATAATGATTTTCTTCTTATAGGCGTCCAGATTGACTAGCATATCGGACGCACGCTTCTCCTTCTCGGCATGGGGAAGGTTAGGAAGCATGGCCATCAGATCATCTTTGGTGATCGCCTTCACAGCACCAGCAGGCTTCGCCTGGCTAATGGTGCCGACAGGGGCGTTCTCGCTCTCATCGATGATCTCATCGGCTTCAGTGTCGTCGATGTCATCCGTGATAATGCTATCGTCGACGACGGGCTCCGGTTCCGGAGCAGGAGTGGGTTTCTTCTTTGCCTGAGCACGCTTCTCGGCTTGCTTAGCAGCGACTCCGGCAGCGATCTTGTCCAGATCTTCAGTGTTGGACTTTGCCATGTTTTGATTTCCTCCTTAAGTAGAAATGAATTTGGAATAATCAATATGATCACCGGTGTTTTCAACGGCAACTACCACGGTCTCGATTGAGTCCGCTTCACCAGTGAAATTGATTGTATATACAGCACGAGCGTCTTGGCCATCAACTAGCTCGACGCTCAGTGAGTCAAAGGGAATGTCTGGCAGATACTTATTGACCATATCCTTGATACCAGGGAGGAGAGTTTCCGTAATGTAAGTTTCATTCTGGAAATTATCCTTCGCCATACCGAATCCGATATCCGGATCAGACGGAAACGTACCGGGTTCATAAAACATGAGGTCGAGAATTTGACGAGCCCATGCTTCTTTGCCACTGTACGTCTGTGGTTCCCCGAAAGGATTGATCAGGAAGCTACATTCTGCCTTTTGCACATTGGAATATTTACTAGCCATAGCAAATAGGCCTCCTCTGATTTTACGCTTCTGTGGCAATGTTTAAAATCAAAACCAATGAGAATGAGCAAAAAGAAAGGGTGCCTCTCGGGGCACCCTTTCTTTTTTACTTTGCTGGTATGGCAATCGTGGTCTTCAAGCCCTTCTCGGAAAAGTCGACGTTCCAGTCGATATGATCATGGTGCTTCTGCTCATAGGCAGTGCTCATAGCAAGACCTACGTTGACCAGATCGATCTTCTCGAGCTTCAGATCGGGGCGGGGCATATCAAAGTTCATGACATACCAGGCAGGTTTGTAACTTTTCGGCGGGATGTTCGGATCGAGATAACCTCTGCCGCTGAAGATATAATGGCCATTCACGAATTCATTGAGCAGGATATTGAGATAGTACCGAACGGTCCGGTGATTGGACAGAAGATTGTCGGCTGCCGACACGTTATTGACGACGTTTACGAAGAAGCGGGCAATTTCGATCTCAATCTCGGTCAAATCTTTCTGATAGAGAATGTCACCACGCATATTCATTCCATTGAAGATCGGATCGATGAACGGCGATGTAGTCTTCAGGACCACACGGCAGTTGGGGAGGATCTCCTGGATCCAGATAATATCCTTAAGGATCAACATCATGCGGTTAAGATCAACTTTCGCAGTATCAATGATGGTGATCGTATACTTGCAGAAACGATCCACCAGCCGGTTCTTGTCACCATTGGCGAATACGGATCCGACGATGCTGTTGACGCCGATCGTCATCTTGGAGATATCGATGGTGAAATTTTGCCACCGTTCGTAGTCGCGCTTCATCTCGGGGATTTCGAAGATACGGATTTCTTCTTCCATGGAATAACACACCTCCATATTATTGAGTGAATTTTACGATACCTTTATCTTTGTCATAGTCCACACCAATGCTGGTCATGAACATGGACTTCCATGCATTCTGGATCGTGGGAGCGATCTGATCCATACGAGGGCCTCTCTGCGGATACGGACCCATATTGAATGAATAGACATGCTCCCGATCATTCTGGACGTCGTACTCGTATTTACCGAGAACGAACTCGCTCCGAACTCTCTTCCAGATATTCGACATATAAATCTTGACAGGGCCTTTCGAAGTTTCAGTTGCTCTCTCAAGGGCACGATCGAGATAGTCAAAGAAGTATACCGCATTGGTACAATCACGGTCGATCTCACGAAGCTTCAGACCACTTCTAAGACCTTTGACCAAGATCGGATCCTTGGTGGTCAGTAAAGCGCGAAGCGTGACTGTCCAGTATGGATGCCTCTTTGACAAAGTGACGACGTCATGCAAAATCGGAACGACGCTGGAGATGAGATCACCTTCATCCAGCGTGATCAGGTAATCTTCTCCAAGATCGAAAGTAATGATGGATTTACAGGTCTTATCCAGCAGCTTATCGAGATCGCCATTCATGAAAACAAACCCCGGCAGGGAGTTCGTACCGAGTCTCTCTGCCGAGGTCAGATCAAGGTTGAGTTCATACTGTGTGAGATATTTCGAACGGACAGCGGGGATGGTTGCGATAATATCGGGTGACTTAGCCATTGCTATTTCCTCCCTTGCAATTCAGATTTCCGATAACGCCACCGACAGGTCAACGGATCCATCTCAAAGTTGCACTCTTTCCAAAGATTGCCGATATGCTCTGCAAGTGTCTCCTCGACGATATGAACATGAGAACCTTCGACACGGAACTCGGTCATGACGGTTGTTACTTCCGACGGTAATCTCACCATAACCTCGACACGCTGATTGAGATTTCTGGTAAGAAGATCAGCCGACGTAATATAAACATGATCATCAAAGAGATAGACTCTAGCATGCTGGAGATTGGAGCCGATCTTAGACCGCACAAGAACCTTTGTCGGATCAGGAGCGATCGAGCAGGAGCTTCTGCAAATGATGCCAGCTTTCTTCCCAGTCTTTCTTGCCCAGCGATACAGCGAATCGATGAGCTGCTTGTCGCCAAAGTTATTGCACTTCATAATGATCTGGTGCTTGGAAGAACTGATCTCGGACAGGATCCGATCACGAAGACTGATAGGCGATACATAGATGGATCTCTTGGAATTCCAGAAGTATGCACTGTTATCACTAAAGGTATCAGCAGCATCCTTCCCGGTGACGATATCATAGACCTTCCGAAGCTCTTGGCAAATATTATAGTCAGACGTAATCATGTGGTAGTCGATATAGTGGGCCATCGTCTTCGTATTATAATTGCCAGTGCCGATCATCGCCAATCGGCGTCCGTCCATATACTCGATCAAATAAGTCTTCATGTGGACTTTCAGATCTAAATATTCCGTGGTCACATGCGCGCCTTGCTGCGACAAACGATCCGCGATGATTTTATTATCCTTCTCGCTACCATTGGCATGCATCTCGATGAAGACATTGACGTCTACACCATTCTGTGCCATACTACCAAGAGCGGAGACAATTTCGGAATCCGGATCCATTCGGTAGATCGAAATATAAACAGAGCGCACGGCGTCGTAGTTCATCCGTGCTTCATAGATCGGGATGAAGAGATAATCTGCCGGAACACCAGGAGTCTGGTATAGGAACGAATGCTGACCGGCACGGTGAAACAGTTGCTTCTTGGTATTTTCCCAGTAAGTCTTGTACGCATCGGCTCGCAGGAATTTCATATAGAGCATATCGTTCCTGACGGAGGACTCAAACTTATTTGGCTCGGAAGTCTTATTCAATGCAGCATCAAGAACGTCATATAGTCCACCAAGATCGAATAGTAGAGCAGATTCGACAGTGTAGTTGACAGTTCCCTTTGGCTCCTGATGCGGGTTTACCCAAGGCGCGTCGAACATGATCGACACGGTAAGAGCTGGACGATCCGCAGTCGCTGGTCTCGTTAGAACGAGTGGCTCTTTCTGCAAATTGACCCTGCTGTTGATCTCTCGGACCAACGGATCCGAATGCATCTGATCTTTTGAAGGAAGACGCTCCACATATGCATCGAGAAATGCTGCAGCATATTGTGTACAAACTGCTGCCATTCGATTCAGGAACTTAGAAATGTCATTGACCACATCCTTGAAATCCGGATCATCGGGGTAGGGATGAAACTTCGTGATATACTCGCACAGGTTATCAAATGCGAAATGAGTATACAAAATCATGGCGAACGGTTCGTCTGCATACTGCCCATAGTTGAACACCCTCTTGCAGTATTCCAGCGTGCCGATCGACCTTGGAATCATAAACGGAGTCGAGGTTGATTCGATTTTTCGAATCTTGTCAATATTCATTTTGAAGCCAACCTCCCATAGTAATAAGATACCTTTTCCGGTATCTCAATGATATACACTACTCAAGCTGAAAGGAGAACACCCCTATGCCTATGGAGGTCCATCTAATCAACGGAGTATTGACCGTTGATGACGTTGATCGACTCAAAGAGGATATCTGTCAGTATCGATCTACAGATACTCTTGGAAAGACCTTAATCAACTCATACCTCTTGCAGACCATTACTCGTGCCTTCACCAAATGGTCTCAGAGGAAGAGAGCCATTAAGGAAGATGACACAGTTCAATATCCGCTCATTCCGATGGTGGATATTACCTTCGCCCATAATGCTTTCGTGTCTTCGCTCTATACGATCAATGATGAGCAGGAATATGAACTACTTCCTGCTGACATCTTTGGAACGGCCGACGAGTGGACGGAGTTCATGTTCGAAATCTTTGGTGAGTATGTTAAGAATGGCTGGCGCGTTTTTATCTGCCTAGATCCCGTACCTCAGCAACTCATCGATCATCTAGAAAAGATCGCAACGTTATATCCGGACAACCCCCCTCCCATCGATCGTGTCGTTCTTCGTGCATACTTCTTCCATCCCACCACCTATGAGTGGTTTAAGACCTGCGAAGGTTCGATGGAGAAAAACATCATCGAGAATTACCAAGAGGTCACTTAAGACGGTATACTCAAAGGGTAAATTAACAGGGTACAGCATTACGCTGTACCCTGTTAATTTTCAAATCAATCCGTCTGGAATTCTGACTCCGCGATATTGGAGTTCGGATAGGACGAGTTCTTTGAGCATGGGAAGATTATCGGTGATGATTTCCAGTGCATTTCCGCCACCAGTCGGCACATCGAGTTTCCCATCGTAAATACGAGTTGCTTCTTTCATAGAAGTAGAAGATTTCGGGATCATCAGCTTCTTGGAGAGTTCGTACTCTTTCTGGAGATCCATGAAGTATTCCCACACGTCAATGATCTCTTCAATCGTAAGATGCTGAAGAGAAACCTTCAGCCCATTCCTCCAGTTCATATACATACAGTCACGGAGGAGCATCATATCATCATGGCGGTAGTCGATCCAGGGCTCTCCATTATTGCTATCATTGGGAGTGAGCATGTAATCCAGCATCCCAATATTTGTGGTATCTTCAATCGAAGCCATCCATCCGAGCATATTCCCGAAAGGAGCTTTGTGCTTCTCGAGAGATTCCCGAATAAACGAAGATACCGAAGGGCAATCTCCAATCTGAAGATCAGCATCAGAGAATTGCAACATACGGCGGAGGATCAATCCATTCTCACTGTGAATGGGAACACCGTGATCGATCAGATATGCTACCTGCTGAGGAGTAATCCCGTCAGCTGCTCCAGTGATAGAACTCCAAGGTTCAGAGATATGATCAAAACCAAAGATCCGATTGATCTTGGTGAGGCGTTCTAGATTCCAATCTTGTACAGCTTCAGCATAGAGGATCTGAACCGCCTGCGCTGTATAAAAATTAGAGGTCCGCCTCTTGAGAATCTTCAGACGCTGCTTATCATTCTCAAGAGTTGCTTCTTCTTTCATCCTCTTGATATCTTCAAGAGTATCGGTATTACCGGTATCAGCTCCGAAGAAGCATTTCATGATGGCGTTTCCGTCTTTCCGAAGCATAATGGTATCAATAACCCACCAGAGATATTTGATACGATCATGTGGATTAGATAAACGGGCGATTGGGATAATACTCGCTGCACGATAAGCAACGGCTTTATCGTAGTCCCTACCTTTCCAGGTTTCAATGGGATGATCTTTCGCCCAATCGATAAACTCCATCGTCTTCTGTTGGAGTCCATCAATGATACTGGAAGGCGTCTTAGCATAGACGGTGATCTTGAGCATATCGCGCTGGGTATTCATATCATACTCATACACGCGACGAGCTTCGTCGGCCATTTCGCCAACCTTCTCCAAATACTGTGCTACCTTTGTCTTGGGATAACGCCCAGGCGCAAACGTAGTCATCTCGGATACTGTCGCATACAGATCGGTGATCGATTCGAGCTGACGAAGAACCTCTCGACTAGTATGCGGAGAGATTGTTTTTGCTGCTATCGAGAGTTGCACATCATTCTTGATCTGCCCGAGAGCAATCATCAAGACACACTTTACGAAAGTCCACCGATACAGTTCGAGGACATTACGCTGATGCTGTGCTTGGTAGAAAGCCTTGATCTGATTCAACGACAGTACGGCTTGTGAGGTTGATACATTTAGAGCTTCCTCTGCCATCTGAGAATTCTTAAGTGCAATAAGTTGATTCCGAATTGTCACATGATGGTCTTTCTCATACCACTCCGTCGCGACATCCAATCCGGCATCAATGGCTGCATAGAAATCGAGTTGTTTAACGATGAAATAGTCTATATCTTTCGAGACTATCTCGTCCCGAATAAATTTGATTCGATCGGCACTGATATTTTTGAGCCTCGCGTCGTAGGTAATGATCTTCTTATAAGAATCACACCATGCGCCGAATTCCCGAATCGGACTTACGTTCATTTGGGATCGCCAGGTACGATACTTAAGACCATTGAAATCTTCTACGGAGTGTGAGGTTCCTTTGGGTCGGGTTGCCATTTCTTCAATCTCTCCTTTGCCAATAAAATCGAATTTTACGCTGGACAAGTTGTTAGTTTTGAGCTGATATATGATATCGTCATAGATCGACTGAAAGCTTAAGGAGGTTTTCTTCATGCCCCGTAATTTAAATCGATTGGATTCCCTGATCACGAGTGTCATTCCGACGCAGTTGGATTTGTCCTTCGAGTGTCAGTTTGACATGTACACAGGTCGGGGTATCCGACTCCAGTCGACAAAAGCGTTTGATAAATCGGAGAAGGTTCCGGATGGATTGCAATCGGCATTCTTCGGTACCGATTTCTCTGATGAAATGAGCTACAGCGAGCGGTATCGCTGTGACTGTGGCTTCATGATAGGCAAGATGTATGAGGGCGAGATCTGCCCGCATTGTGCCACACCGGTTCATTATGTCCCGGTTGACATGTCTCGAACTGGATGGATTATGCTCGATCATTTTAAAGTATTTTCTCCTATCTTCGCGGCGAAGCTCTCCGATGCTCTTGGCAGTGTCGAGAGTGAGCGAGTTCTGACTCGAATCCTCCAGGCCGATTATGACCCCGATGGTGGAGAGGGAGATCTCGCTATTCGTGAGCGCGATAAAGAGATTCGTAAGAAGCATCCCTATATTGGGAAAGGCACCAGATGGCTGGTAGACAACATGGAAGAAGTCTTGGACTTCTATGAGGCCAAGAAGGTAAATAAGAAGAAGCTCTTTGCAGAGCTCCGGAATGCTTATCGGAATAACCTCATGTTTACCAATGCGATTCCGGTCATCTCTGCTGTGCTTCGTTCTGAAACTCCTGGCGAGAAAGATAAGAAGCTTTATAAGATGAGAATCAACACCATCTATACGGCTTTGATTCTCTCGTCGAATGAGATTAACAATCTTGGTTCTCCGGAAAATATGACTGAAGCGGATTTGTGTACCGTCGATCGATATCTCTATACGATGCATAAAGATATCCTGCAGCTATTCGATGAGATTTTCAATATCCTGAATGGTAAGACAGGTGTCATTGCTTCCCGTGTCATCTCCGGCCGCTACAACTTCTCTGCTCGTAACATCATCAGTGCATCTTCTGGCGAGCTTCGTGCTAATGAGATTGATATGTGCTACCTCGATTTCCTCGAGTTGTATCGCTATGAAATTATCAATATCTATGCGAAGCTATTCCATTGCACGATTCAGGAAGCACAACATGCCTGGTCGCAAGCAACGATGCACTTCGACAAAGTCATCTATGGCATCATCCAGTACATGCTGGAGCACAATCAGGATGCCATCGGTGTCTTCATCAACCGCAATCCCTCTATTAACTTCGGCAGCTTCATGTATGTGAAGATTCATTCCGTGATTCCGGATATCTCCAACAAAACCATTCGACTGAATACGCGTGTTATCAAGACGATGGCCGCCGACTTCGATGGCGACCAGATCAACATCTACCGCGTGATTGGTCTGGATATGAATAAGAGAATCGCTCGCGAATTGGATCCTCGTTACAACCTCTACATTGATCGTATCAATGGTCGCGTCAACCGTGACATGATGCCGATGAAGGATGAAGTTGTCGGATTCTGGTTCTTGAATTCCTGCGAATAATTGAATTGGGTACTGAGTCAAATCAGTACCCAATTCTTTTTATGATTCGAACCACCGTGTAAATCCAATTAGGATCACTACTAGAGATTTTATGAAACGAGGTATAATTGTATGGCACAAATTTCCCGGCTTAAGATGCCAGATGGCAATACTCTATATCCCGTCACTTCTAGTGACGCTATTATGGATACCGTAAACAACGAATCTCTTTCGACTACCCTAAGCAAACTCGGAAATGCTGGCTTGAGAACGCTCAAGGTCAACAAGATGGACGATGAAGCCGTCTACACCCGTACCATTTACTCCAGCAAAACGACTGTATGGCCGTATGGCACTGATTCAAGCTTCAGCAAGAGCACTCGGGACTGGGCGCAGAAGCAGAATTGGCTGGAATATAAGTCCAAGACTGCGATTCCGATCAAGTCTGACCTGAAGACGGATGAGATTATCGCGATCCTCAAGAATGCTTCGTATGTGCAGGTTGAACTTCCCACCACTGCCGGTGTGGGAATCGATTACTATGAGAATGCGCAAGCAACGACCACCAAGACTCTCCTTCTCCCGTTCCTGTTTTCTCGCATCCGGTTCCCCATTCAGCATAAAGCTACCACGGTGAATGATACTGTGCAGCTTGTTTATTCTGGCAAGCTTCACTTCTCTGACAACTATAACTATCTTATCATCTCTGGTGGATTTACAGTTAATATGGTGACCGGCATCATTGGTGGCAACTATTTCTGTGCTTGCCCCTGGTCGGAACCTCATTACGAAGGAGCCCCGGAAAATATTCCTCAGCGCTGCCCGTGGAAAGAAGTCGATTTCGGCGATCTCGAACGTGGCGAGTGGATCATCGGCGTCTAACGAAATAAAAAAGAAGGCTTACCTTTTGACGGGTAAGCCTTCTTTTTATGCTGTGTGATACTTAGGTCTAGCTGCTTCCTTTGGATCCATACTTTCAATGATATGCCGAAGAGCGTGCCCAATCATAGCGGATTTGGACTGACAGCAGAGATTGAAATATGCTTTGATCGTCTTCAGAATCCGATCATCATGATCTTGCATCTCGGGTACGCCACTCTTGCTCATAGGAATTACAAAGGATTCAAATAGAACGGGATATGTGAGCATCCCAGTCGGTGTACGCATAGGTGGCATTGCAAGTTCGACGTCCGACGGATAGAAATTGTGATCGTTCCAGAATCCTTTTTCACAGGCATTGTACAAAGGTGCCAGGATCATCGTGTGCTGATACTCTGGGTTCTTACGACTCATCTCAGCACAGTAATGATCACCAAGTTCCAATGCCAGTGCTTGGACTTCTTTCAAAACCTCTGCTTGGATATCTTCCCATCCATACTCGTACATGGAAGACACGCAAATCTTATCGATCCAAACAGCATTGACTTCGGGATAGAATCCCATACAGACTCCCGCGACGGGCTGATCATCTTCATAGAGAATCCCGACACGGTATTTCAGTTGATCTTCATGGGTGAGAGAGACATATGCGAGATAATACAGATCGACAAGATCGATTGGCTCTTCATCGATCAAACCACTGAGCACGCCATCGATGTCGATCTGCGTATTGAAACTTCCTTGCAGACAAGACTTGTAGAATCCAATGATATCCGGATTGTGGATATCAGTCTCGTCATACCATTGAAACCTTGAATACATGGACATCGCCTCTCATTCATCAATCATAATACGCTTTCTCGATGTACTGATGTAGATCGTAAAGCATTTTATTACAGACGCTGTAGAGGTCGAGAGCAGTCACCTGGAACTCGAGTTTGATGCGTTTCTGGTTTACCCTCGGATACCAAACGGTCATTTCGATCGAAAAAGTTTGCTTTCCGTCAATCCAATCTTCTTCAGCAAGAGGAAAGACAGAAACGTCAGCATAGGCTCTGGAAGAAGATATTGGATTGATCTCCCATTTGCGCATACCGATCTTTGTCTTTCTGATCTTGAAGAGATGAAACTGGTTGTATTCGCTCCAGTCAGTGAGATTAACTCTTAGCTCTTTTCCTTCCGGGATCTGATCGATATCAGTATCTGGCGGATCTACATGTGAGATCACCTCTTTGGTAAACCGGATGAGATCCTTATTTCCCAGAAATCCTGCATCGAAGTTGATATAGATCTGCTTTTTACCGTTCCGGCGACCCACTAGATCCACAGACTCAAGAATCCTACGCTCTTCTTCGAAGCGGGTATTATTCTCGAGACTGAGATCTGTAAAGGACGGTTTCAATGTCTTTGTCATATGCCTCTCCTTTGCTCAGTTTAAATGGAAACTATTTTTCATGAAGGATACGAAATGAGCCGCATCCGTCTCGGACAGAATCACGTCGCGATATGTATCAGGATGATAATAATCGGCGACACTGAAAAGATATTTATTCGTCAGCTTTGCCAGTTCCATCCTGCGAAGCTCCATAACGATTCGGGTCTTATGTTGGATTCCGGCTCCAACGATCTGCGCACCCTTCTCGGTGTAGAACCAATCGACCGGCAAGCCGACGATCAGTACATGGTCAATATTGTAAAAAGCGTTCCTGGCAAGCATATGCATTGGCCAATACCGCAAACGGAAATGCAATGCCTCCCAGTCATTCTGCTCGGTGGGATTATCGATCGTGAAATCCCACTTGGGAAACCAGAGACGACTCTCACGTGTGCGAACTGTGAGATCGTTCTGGCCATACCCATTTAGCCGCAAATTCCTCGTTTTACTGATTCCTCCCATTGTATTCAGTCCCTTTCTTTATAACCTATAGCACGAAGCTATGATATACAACTGTCGCGGCAAAAACAAAAGTCGATGGCAAAAACAAAAGTCGATG
>CANQJI010000013.1 GCA_947624205.1 uncultured Akkermansia sp.
GACCCCAATGGCACCTACATTTACCGGACCTTGGCGCGAGGTGTTCAACGCAAGCGCGTGGATGAAGGAATCGTGAAGCTCTTGTTGGAGCATGGGTTGGACGTTAATGATCGCTCTCATGAGAGAGTAAGGCTCACTTTACTCACGGCAGCTGCCGGATCAGGCCAGATAAGTCTGGTCAAGCTCTTGCTTGCTGCCGGAGCGGACGTGAATGCCTCGGTTGAAGGCAAAACTGCTCTGGACTTTGCCATGGAGAACCGGCACACCGACGTCGTCGATCTTCTGTGCGCTGCCGGAGCCTCTCCTTCCTCCCACGGCAAACGCATTTGAGAAGAAGTTAATCAACAGAGGAATGCCCTTATTGACTGATATTACTGTTAATACGCATCAAAAGTTATGACAACAAGCGGTCATCATGCTGATGGATCTAAAGGGATCTCAGCATACATTAATGATCCGAAAAAATCTGCGCAACGCGCACATTATGAATAAATCGTACATAGCAAACGCATTTTCTAATGCGTTTGCCCTGCCCTTCCTCCTCTGAATCTTGACGAGATCATAACATGATACATTATTCAAAAAACAACACGAAACCTCAATCAAAAATAATGAACGAGAAACACATCAGATTTGCCATTTGTACGGAACGCGATTGGTTTTGGGTCGAGAGAAAAGCAGACAGAACAAGGAGAGAAAACATTAAAATCTCCTATGGTCATACCGATATCAACATGCTAGACATAGTTGACAAGGGAAAGTCATTTGATGAAATGAGCAAAAAGATCGTAAATGATTGGACAAATGTAGAAATAACTAACAGGAATGATTTTGTCTTTGGTTTGAGTAACCTGGACAGGCGAGATGTATTCCCAACTAGAAAAGCAGAAGAAATCTTGATAGAAATCGTCAAGAATGTACTTTGCAGAAAGTTTGATAAAGAATTCATAGAAAAATATGACAGCAAGTCCCACGAGTACTTGTTTGATATTGTCTTTTCAATCAATGAGAAGACTTGTGAGGCAATTGATTTTTCCATTGAAGAATGTGATAGAGAGTCAATTCCGGAGCCTACAAGTACCGAGGGAACCTATGATGTCAATTTCCTGATAAAAGTGGCACCTAAGAGAAATACCCCAGAGTATTTCAGAATAATCTATCACTCTGAAAGCAACTGTAGGCATGTACTTTTAGAAGACATGAGATATTATTATAAAGGTGATTCTTCTGAGCTTTTTAGTCGCATATCTGGTGGAGTTTTCAGGGATTGGAAGGACCATGAGCTAAACAAAAGAAGCAAACTCATATTGGAAAAGGATTACTACTATGATGGCGTTATCTTTTCCACGGACAAAGCAAAATCTGATTTCAGAGAGATTATCAACAAAGAATTTTATAAGAATTTTCCTAAAGAATATGATGAGAAATTTGACAAGAAATGTCATTCTTATTTGTTTCAACTAAAGATCCTCGTCAAGAAAAATGTAAGCAAACTCATATCCTCAAGTGTCAGGGACATCCAAGTTGACGATTCATTTGACACACCCATGATGAAGTCTTTGAATATCGACAGGAAACTATTGCTCAACAATCACCCGGAAGATTATTACGTTATCGATCACCCATACCACACCCCCAGGTTTTTCCATGAAGAACGCGAAAGGTTAGAAAAAATCAAGGAAAGACAAAAGAATTTTAATTTCTCATTCATTCTCGTTATCGATAAAAATAGAGGTGGTAAACCTGTGTTCCGTTGGTCTGATTCAAAGAGGGCAATCCCGATAAATCCGGAATTAGGAAGTGTTGCCTTTAAGAAACTCGCCACGGAAATAATTAATGGAGCCTCTTACAAGGAGAAACTCCATCATGCACTTCGCGAAAAGCCAGTTGACCCTGAGAAAATAGAAGAAATTAAAGAGGACTGGTTATTTCCATTTCCATCTGATGAAGCAGAGGAGTCATTAAAGACCATTGTTTGTGACACGCTATCACGGCAATTCAATGATGAAACAATGAAAAACTATGGGAAGAGACCCCATTCATTTTCATTCGAGTTTGAGTGTGAATTAGAGGGTGGTGTCTATGTCACAAAGAGTTGCAAAATTCTGGACATCCAGCCACATCTAGACGCCCTATATTGTGGAGCAAGATCAGATGAAGTTCGTATAAGGTTTATCTTGTCCACTGAATCTAGGACTCGTTTGATATATTACAAGTCACCCGATAAGAAAGAGGCACTATCCTATAAGATCAACTTTCATAGTCCTGTATGGAAAGAAATAGCAAGTTGCATTGTACGCGACTGGTTGAAGATTGAAGTTGGTAGAAGGATTGGATTTGTTTTTGGAATGGACTGGGAAAGTGATAGAATTGTTTTCAAAACAGACGAATTAAAAGACAGCTTTATTGGCACTGTAGCAAATGCTATTGAAAAGCTGTTCATGAAATATGATGACAACGCAAAACACAGATTACTAATTGATTTACAATTAAAATTTAAGAAGAAACGAGCTGAATTGTTATCATCATCAGTACTAGACGTGGTTGATAGTCCGGTTTTTGACTCCTAGGAGGAAATTTTCATGGGACAGACGTGGATGAAAATGTGTTTTTTCAAAATAGTGCTTGCTAAGGCAGGGTGGTGGTGGTAAAAGAAAGGCACAGAGCGAAGGGAAAAGAACTTCGCGCATGGGTTAAGTGACGCCGTAAGGTCACTCCGGAAGCCGCGCGTGCGGCGGATGGGCAAATAATGTGACGGCACAGGTCAATCCTTCGGCGGGAACGCTGATTGTAGTGGACGAGATGCCGTGGCATTCACCCCCGAAAGCGGGTGGAAGCTGCGGTTTTTTGTATCTACGGGCTTGCGCTGTCGGTCGTTCAACCAATCAAACACAACTCAAAGATATGTCAAGACTCGATAGATTACCCTCGCCGACCGACGATTCCTCCCGCTCCAATGCATCCGTACCTCAAGGCCCCATCTTACCTTCAAGTGGGGCGCCTCAGAGCGCAGAGCAGAGGTCTGAAAACAAATGGCTGAATCACCAGCCTGAAACGTCGCAGGAGTGGGAGGAATTTTTGGCACAGCGGGTGGAACTTTGCAACCGCCGACCTGTGCCACAAGGAGACACGCTGGAGCTGCTGTCGGACAACATCGACCTGTTGCTAGAGAATACGGAGAAGATTATCCAAGTGCCGGAGATGGCGGAATGCAGGGAGGTAAAGGGAGGAGCCCCGCTTTCGACGCCTGATTTAGGGGATCTCCTGCGGTGGTGGAAAATAGGGAAAGGTGGCTGGAAGCGGACCTCTGTTGAAGGACACCCTCTGTATGCGCTCCACATCAATGGTTCCGTTCTCAGCGGCTCATGCTATATTTACAAATTGCTTGATCCCGTTGCCAAGGAATTGGGTACCACGCTGCCCTGGTTCCGTCCGAGGCTCAGTACGGCTTATGTGGATCTCCGTGCTATCCCACGAGCCCCGAAACGTCCGTGGAAGCAGATTCCCCCGCTTCACGCCCCAGTCCATCGTGGCGAGTCGTTTGCCGACTGGGAACGGCGGACGCAACAATACATGCCCGGCGTGGACGAGGTCAAACCGCACTACCTGATTCCGCCAACGCTCACCCTGGCTGAAATCATCGCTAAGCTGAAAGAGGATCAGATCAGGTGAGCGTACTCCGGATTTTTGCGGCGGAGGGTAGTGAGCCAGGTGGCTGGCAGAGAGGCATCGGGGAAGGTGGCGGCGTAAAGCACGGCAGCGGTGGCGGCATTGGTGTCGGTATCGCCGCCGGCAGAGGCAGAGCGAGTGATGGCAGCGCGCAGGGAGGGCGCATGGAGAAGCTGGTAGAAGGCGCCCTGCAGCGTCACGAGAACCCAGCCGATGAACTCGCCATCGTAGTCCGGCACATGGTGAAGTGAGGCACAAAGAGTTGCCTCCACGGCGACGGTGGAAGGATGGTTCGGACCCAATGGGCTCTCCTTCCCTTTGCAGAGGGCAAGAGCGTGGCGGAAAACTCGCTGAGGAGAAGCCGGGCGTCCCTTCCGTGCAGCAGTGAGAGCGAAGACGAGAGAACCGGTGAAAACGTAATTCGCGAGGAGACAGGTGGGGTGCGGATGGGTGAGGGCTGCGTCCTGCAGGGCCGCCTCCCGCCAATCAAATCCGGGACGCTCTTCTGCCCAGAGCGCGATGGGAAACACGCGCATGAGCGCCCCATTCGCCTGCGACTCCAAATTGCAGCGCCCCTCCAGCGCATCCTTCACCGTTTCCCCGACATCTGGCGGATCGGTGTCAAGCCAGGCGAGGTATTCCTCGCGGGCGATGTCCGGGTCGTAGCCATCCGCGCGCACCAACGCACGCTGCAGGCAAGCGGCCATCTGTGTGTCATCTGTCACCACACCGGCCTCACGACCAGCCATGATGGCAAAACCGGGAACCATCTTCCGCAACCCGTTCGGGAAGTGGGAAACAATATCACCACGATAGGAAAATTCAGCTGACGCCCCTAGGGCATCCCCAGCCATGAAAGCGCTCCAAAGCCGAGACGAAGGAGAAAAAGAAGACTTGCACATGAACTCATTATACACCCATTTCCAACAGCGGAATCAAAAATGACGCAGATTGTTCACACATGTCCGATAAAATTTTCTCTGAGAGTCTTCAACTCCCTGCAGATGATCTTTGAAACTATTCTGTATCAATGCATTGAATTGATATCTGACGCGTTATGCTCTCGCTCGTGGATTCAACGTTGATTTGCTTGAAACAAAAAGGCAGCTCTCCGCCATGCCTGACTCCCCTGAATCATCGGAAATGACTTACCGGCCGCCCCACGGCGGTCCGCCCCTCCGCAACAGCGTGCGCGCGCGGTGTCATCCGCTTTTACCTCCCACTGCGTGTGTGCCATTAACGGAAGCGTAGATCGTGTGCTGTTGATCATCTCCCGGGAATCGCCAGGTCGAGCGCATTTGAGAGAAATTATCAACAGAGAAAATGATCTTATTGACTAATATGATCGTTCATACGCACCATAAATCATAACGGCAAGCGCTCTTCGTCAAACTCGCGCGCAAGCGCACCCGCTCCCAAAATTGACTCCCCGGCACCACCCCTGCCGGTTCGCCCCTGTCGGGGCAACGCATGCGCGCTGTCCATACACCCCTCCGCGCAACACGCGCTATAATCCAAATCGTACATCGTACGTCGTAAATCGTACATAGGCAGACCCCGTCTGCCACCGTCGTACATAGGCAAACGCATTTCCTAATGCGTTTGCCTTGCGCTGTGATTGCTCACGCTTGCCAAGAGAAGCGTTTCGTGATAGGCTCGAGGCATGAAAACGCGGGAATCGATTATGGGGATACGGGCCTATGTGCCGGGCAAGCCGATTGAAGAGACGGCGAAGGAAATTGGCATGAGGGTCGAAGAAATCATCAAGCTGGCATCCAATGAGAATCCGCTTGGGGCATCTCCGCTGGCGGTGGAAGCGATGCAGGAGGCAGCAAAGGGAGTGAGCCTGTACCCGGACGGCGGAGCAGTAGCGCTACGGGAACAGTTGGCGGAGTTCCACGGGTTCGCACCGGAAAACATCGTGCCGGGGGCAGGGAGCAGCGAACTCATCGAACTACTGGCGCACATTTGTTTGGAATCGGACGGCGAATTAATTGCGGCGAAATACAGTTTCACGCTTTATCCGCTCATGACGCAGCTGTTCGGGGCGAAATATGTAGAAGTGGAAAACAAGACGGACTACACGCATGACACGGCGGCTATGCTACGCGCCATCACACCGAATACGCGAATAGTTTTCATCACTAACCCAACCAACCCACTGGGAACCATGATCGGGCAAGAGGAGATCGACGCCTTCATGCAAGCTGTACCGGAGCACGTACTAGTTGTGTTTGATGAAGCATACATCCACTTTGCCGAGGAGCAACCGAATACCTTAAAATATGTTCGCGCGGGACGCAACGTAGCAGTACTGCGTACTTTCTCAAAGGCGTACGGATTGGCGGGTGCGCGCATCGGCTATGCTATCACCACGCCGACGATTGCCGAGCTACTGCATAAAGTACGGTCGCCGTTCAATACGAGCAGCCTTGCACAAGCTGCTGCGGCGGCCGCTCTTCGTGATGAAGAGCATCTGAGACGCTCGGTACGGGTGGTGCGTGACGGCATGCAGCAATATGAAGCCGCCTTCCGCGAAATGGGGCTGGAATATATCCCGAGTCATGGTAATTTTGTGCTGGTGAAGATAGGCGACGGGACGGCAACGTACCGCTACTGCCTACAACGCGGCGTCATTCTACGCCCCATGACCGGCTATGGTCTGCATGAATGGATCCGCATCAGCTTCGGCACACGGGATCAAAACGAGCGTTGCATCCAATTGCTGCGCGAAGTGTGCTCTCGCTGAAGAGAGATTCTCACCTCACGATCCCGCAGCGACGGCAAACGGTACTCCAATCCGTCGAAGCGCGCAACAGTCCACCGAGCCAGGAATCGACCGGAGGAAGGAGTGTCGCGGCTTTGACGCGCTCGGGACGGGTGATGCGCGTGAAGATAAGGTGATGCAGAGACCGAAGAGGCAGCTGGCGCACGCCATAGCCGCCCGGCTTGTTAGAAGACCAGAATCGGACGTAAGATTCTCCTCTGTATTTCTCTATGCCGAGAAAAATCACGAGATGACCTCGCTCGGCAGAGCCCAGGTTTTCAGTGAAGAAAAACTTCAGGAAGTCGCCGGAACGCGCCAGATCCGGGGAGGAAAAATTGATACCTGCCCCGAGATCATGCACCCACGCGGCGCAACCGGGGCCATTCGCATTGAATCTCCCCCAGGATAGAGTGCCATCCGGATGTGGCCACTCCACGCGCAATGCCTGCCAGACACGGGGAGAAAAGACTCGACATCCCTGCTCTGCCTCCCATGCCCCCAGCGCCCGGAGAAGCACCATGTAGCATGCGGCAGAACAGAACGTAGGCAAAGCACCGCGCGGAGAAACCGCCAATCGCTGCTCCTGCGCCAGCCACACCACACCCGAACGTGCAAGACGCTGCTCGGCGCTGTGATCAGCGGCATACCCACCGCCGACGGGCATCCCTTCCACAACACGCAGGACGTAGGAATTAAGCTCCGCTGCGGAAAGCGGAGCAAAAGCAAAGAAAAACGACAACGCACTCAGTATAAAATGGAGCACCCTGCACACCACGCCATTCATACTTACCTCACGCATCCTCCTCCAGCTTGGCATAGGCGAAGGTCTCATCGGGATCGGCTCCACGCTGTGGTTTCTGCACCTTACTGCGGAAAAGCTTCATGATCGCCACAAACGAGCAAGGCACGAAAAACACCCCGACACCTGTCGCAATAGACATGCCTATCACCACCACCACACCAATTGCATTGCGTGCCAAAGCGCCGGCTCCCTCAGCCGTCAGCAACGGCACGCACCCCAGGATGAAGGCAAAGGAAGTCATCAGGATGGGGCGCAACCTCAGGCGAGCCGCCGTCACCGCCGCCTCAATGAGAGGCAAACCTCGCTCCATCTGCAGCACGGCGTACTCCACGATGAGGATGGCATTCTTCGCGGCCAGCCCCACGAGCATCACCAGCCCGATCTGCGCATAAAGGTTTAATTCAATCCCAAATGCCCAAAGCCCAAGGAACGCCCCCAGCACCGCCACAGGCACAGAAAGGAAAATCGCCAGTGGAAGCGTCCACTTCTCATACAACGCCGCCATGATGAGGAACGCAAAGACACCGGAGAGAGCGAAAATTGAGCCAAGACCGAGACCATCCTGCACCTTCTTTTCCTGGAAGCTCATATCGATGTAGTCTATGGCGTACTTAGTAGCATCCATATTCTTTTGGAAGCAATCCTCCACCGCCTCCATCGCCTGGGCAGTAGAATAGCCCGGAGCGGGAGTGATATTGATACGAGTGGCGTTGTAGTTATTCATGTGGAAGACGAATTCCGTATCCTCAATATCCTTGATGGTCACGAGGGTGCTGAGGGGAACGGATTCGCCGACGCTGTTTCGCACATAGAAATTAGCGATCTGATCAGTATTCACGCGGTTAGCGCCGGATGCCTGCAGATACACCTGCCACTGCTGTCCGAAGCGTGTGAAATAGTTGACGAACTGCGAACCGTTGAAACACTGCAACAACGCATTGGCAGAAGAATAATCCACCCCCTGCGCAAGACACTTGTCCTTGTCAATAGCAATGCTCTTCTGCGGCACCTGCGGCAGCATCATATCCGATGCCGCAGCAATGGCGGGATAGGCACGCAGAGCTTCCTCGTAACGCTGCGCCTGAGCATAGAGCGCTTGCACGCCCTGCCCTTCCATATCTTCCAGCACCACCGAAACGCCATTGCCCGTGCCCACACCGGGAATCGCCGGAGGACTCGTCACAAAGGTCACGCCATCCGCCCCGCTGAGCATGAGCGCCATGGTGAGGCGACGCTGAATATCTGCCGCGGTAGGACGTTTGCCATTTTCCATCACCGGACGATCCTTGTAATCCTTCAACTTGATGAAATAGGTCATCGCATTCGTGGTCTGCACGCTGATGATGATATTCATGCCGATGATGGAAATTACATTCTCCGTGGCGGGATCCTGCGAAAGAGTTTTTTCGACGGCAACGGTCTGCTCCGTGAGGCGCTGCATGGAGACGCCTGGCTTCATGATCACGCCACAGAGCAGGAAACCCTGGTCTTCATCCGGCAGGAAACCGCCGGGCACTTTCTGCGAAACCGGCCAAATGCACACTGCCAGCACGGCGAGCAAGGGCATGGCAATGATGAGGTGCCGACACATCCACCCGCAAACCGAAGCAAAAAAGGACGCGAGCCAATCATAACCACGGTTGAAAAGATTGTACAACGGCGTAAGCACCGAATGCTCCTCCGTTTTCGGCTTAAGCAAGATTGCAGAAAGCGCCGGAGAAAGTGTCAGCGCATTAAATGCCGAGATGAGCATTGATACTGCAATCGTCACCGCGAATTGCTGGAACAGCGTGCCGGTGATGCCCGGCAGGAGGACGGACGGCAGGAATACCGCCGCGAGCACCAGCGCAATGGCCACAACAGGACCGCTCACTTCCTTCATAGCGGCAAAGGTCGCCTGGCGCGCAGTCATACCTCCTTCCATGTGCGCTTCCACCGCCTCTACCACCACAATGGCGTCATCTACCACGAGACCGATGGCGAGCACCATCCCGAGCAAGCAGATCGTATTCAGCGAAAAGCCAAGTATCGGGAAGAAACAAAACGTCGTCACCAGCGACACAGGCACGGCAATGAGCGGAATAAGCGTAGCACGCCAGCCTTGCAGGAAAACGAACACGACGATCGCCACGAGAATGAGCGCCTCAATGAGCGTCTCCTTGATTTCATTAATAGAATCGCGCACCGGAAGCGTGGTGTCCAGCGCCACGAAACCGCGCATACCCTCGGGCATCACTTTCTCCTTCTCCGCAAAAAGAGCGTGCAGTGCATCCGCAGTCTGCAGCGCATTTGCGTCGGCTGATTGGTAGATTGCAATGGCGCTTGCCGGTTTGCCGTTTACGCGCCCCGCAAGAGAATAGGATTGCGATCCAAGTTCGATGCGGGCAATATCGCGCAGATGAACCGCCTCCGTTCCTTGCTGGCGCACAATGATACCCTCAAATTCCTCGATGGATTCCATGCGTCCCCTGTTGCGGATGGTGTAGGTGAACTCCTGACCATCCGGCATGGGCTCAGCTCCCACGGAGCCGCCGGGATTGATGGTATTCTGAGAATTCACCGCGTTGTACACCTCCTGCACCGAGATTCCCTTCTGCGCCATCTTCTCGCTATCCAGCCAGATGCGCACGGCATAGCGACCGCCGAACACCATCACATCTCCCACACCCTTCACGCGCTTAATAGGATCCACAAGGTTGATGTAAGCGTAGCCGGTGAGATCAATGGGGTTGAAGAATCCCTGCGGAGAATCCAGCCCGTATATGATGAGCGGGAGTCCGGAGGACTGCTCAATGGTCACTCCCATCTGCGCCACGGTGACAGGAAGCTGGGACGTAGCCTGGCTGTAGCGCATGTAGGTGAGCTGCTGGTCAATGTTGGCATCGGTGCCGGGTTCGAAGACGACGTTGATGCTGCAGGTTCCGTTGTTAGACGAGGTGGAATTCATGTAATCCATCCCCTCGATACCGGAGAGCTGCAACTCGACGGGAGTAGCGACGGAATCGGCAACCTCCTGCGCATTCGCACCCGGGTAGGTGGCGCTCAGGTTGATCGTGATAGGCGCGATATCCGGATACTGCGAAATCGGCAAACTCGCCATGCTGATGATGCCCAGCAAAGTGGTAACAATGGCGATGACCGCCGCGATAATAGGGTGTTTGATGAAGAAGGGAGACATACGACGAAAAGAGGTGTGGACGCTATATCAACGGGAAAGCATAATCAGTTTTTCTCCACTGTGGGTGGTGCAGCCGGCGACGGCTGTGGAGCAGTGGACTGCAAGGGAAGATTCGGAGCACTGGTGCCAACGCCGCCATCCGCCGTCACAGATTCCACCACGGTGCGAGGAGGACTATAAACGAACGGAGTGGGCGAAAGCTTGTTGGCATGCGCCCCAAGCTTGGCATTTGCGGCAAACGCCTGCGCCGCCATGAGCGAGCCTTCCACTACGACCGGCACATTATTCATATCCTCATACCCAAGTCCCCGCAGAGCCATTTCCATGACCGAAGAAAGTCCCTGGGAACGAGCGATGAGATCAAGTTCATCCCTGGCGGCGGCGCGATTGAGGACAAGCTCACGCCAGTTCTTTGCCTTTGCCTCTTTCAGAGCGAGGGCGTCCCAATCCTGGACACCCGCTCGGGCGGGGGCATCGTCCGGAAGATTCTCCCCGAGCAGGGCACGAGCATCAGCTGCTCCTGCCTGCTTCAAGGCAAACTCCTTCCAGTCCTTGACGCCGGCGCCGCTGAAGAGCACGGCCTCCAGACTCGGAGCCTTGGACTTCGCCAGTACCATGGATGCCACCAGTGATCGATCCACATCCACAATCTGCATGGGCTGCAACGGTCCCGGGTTCCCTCCTGCATCCGGCATACGCAGATTTACGAGAGAGCCCTTCTTGATGGGAAGCATTTGCGGGGAACCATCCGGCAGAAGCAACACGAGCATGTCGCGTCCCTGAGCATTCATTGGCGCGCGGGCAGGCACCACGAAGGCGCCCTTTTCGTTGTCCAGTCCGGCGCGTACCCTCACAGGCATGCCGCTACGGAGGGCTCCGGCAGCATTCGGCACATGCCCCACCACGCGCAAGGTGCCAGTCGCGCGATCCAGTGCGTTATCTGCAGAAACGACTTCCCCGCGCTGCCCGTAGATCGAATCGTCTTCCAGCACCACCTCAAACTCCGGTTTGGTGTTGCCGCCATGGCGATCCCCGGCTGCTTCAAACGCGCTGAGGCCCTTCAAAGCTCCCTTGCCACTCACCTGAAAATCCACGCGCATGGGGTTCACAGAGGAAAGAGTAACGAGCGGTCTCGGGTCGGACGGCGTGACCAGGGCTCCGATGGAAGGTATGTGGATACCAACGCGACCATCGAGGGGCGCGCGGATCTCTGTGTAGGCAAGATTGATCTCCGCAAGTTTGAGTGCCGCTTTCATTTGAGAAATGCTGGCAGTGGCCTTGTAGAGAGAAGCCTGGTGTGTCTTGATGGCAGAGGATGCATCGGTGAGCGTTTTGTCAGAAATAGCTCCGGGACTCTCCTTGTTCAACTTGGAATAGCGATTGTAATCTTCCACAGCGCGATCAAGCTGGGCGCGCTCCTGCTCCGCAAGAGCCTGAGCAGCTGATAGATTGGCTCTTGCTTCCTCTACGGCTGTGCGGTAAGGAGCGGGATCAATGGTGAAAAGCAAATCGCCCTTCTTCACGAGAGAGCCATCCTTGAAATGCTGCTTGAGAAGAAAACCACTCACCTGCGGTCGGATATCCGTTTCATTCACCCCGCGCAAGGTGCCAAACCACTCATCCTGTACCTCCACGTCCTGCTGCCGAAGGAGAGCAACCTTCACCGGCACGGGAGGCATGGTGGGCTTGGCGTCCGGGTGCGTTTCGGCGTTCGGCGCCTTGCCTTGAGCGGCAGCAGCTACAGCCGGCAGAGTCTGCGGTTTAAAACTCAGGCGCGTTGGTTTGATGGTGCCGCGTGGCTCCTTGGAATCCGGTGCCAGACGGCTGTTGGCCGAGGAAATGTTTGCCGCGTGCACAGCGTGCAACTCATCCGCCACCACGAGGGCATCCTGCGGGTTTTCATAACCGAGTTTGGAGAGAGTCTCAGCAAGGGGGACATGACTCCCCTTCACGGCAACCATCTCCTGCACCGAGCTAAATCCATCTTCCTCCTTCACCTCCGTCGGGTAAGCCCCATCAATCTCCACGGGCACCATGTGCGGCTCGTTCCGGGGGTCCACCACGATGATGAAATCACTGCGCAACACACTGCGGATGGCAGTTTTCGGCACCAACAGCGCCTCTTTTTGTGCGAGTGGGATGCGTATGCGTACCGGCATGCCCCCGCGCAGGATATGCTCCGGGTTCGGAACCTCGCCGGTCACATTGATGAGACCGGACTCCCCCACCTTGCTTTCCAGCGCAGTGAGTTTTCCTGCCTCCGGGAAGGTGGTTCCGTTTTCCAGCAGAATGTACGCGGGCGGCGGAGGCGGCAGTTTGACGGAAGAGGCCGCGGAAAAATCCCCATACCGCCGGAAGGTGCTGATAAGGCGATCACTATTGATAGAAAAATCGAAGCGAAGAGGGTCAGCAGAGGTGATATTGGCGAGCCTGGTGGCCGGAGTAACGAGATCGCCGAGCGAAACGTCGGCAGTACTCATGATACCATCGTAAGGGGCACGAACAACCGTGTAGTCCAGATTGATTTTAGCCTGATCCACCGCGGCAACAGCCTGCTCCACTCCGGCGTTGGCAGCATCAAGGGCAGCCTGAGCAGCTTTCTGGCGTTGCAGGGCATCCGTGAGCTCTTTTTCCGAGACGGCTCCGTTGCTCACAAGGCGTTTGTAACGCTCCACATCGGTGCCAATCTGATCAAGGTTCACCTTGGCCACAGCAACGGAGGCTTTTGCCGCCTCAAGATTGGCATTAGCCCGTTCGAGTTCTGCCTCAAAGACTTCGGGATCAATTCGAAATAGAATATCCCCTTCGTGCACGAAGGAACCATTGGAATACTCCTGCGTAAGCAAAAAACCCGTGACACGTGGATGAATATTCGTGTCTTCTTTTCCACGCAAGTAACCAAACCACTCCCCGTGGTCAGTCACTGTGCGCTGCAGGATGGGCAGGGTTTGCACTTGCGGAGGAGTGACAACGTCCTGCTTCTTTTCGGAGTCCTTGCAAGCCGACAGACTAAAAAGCAATGCCGCTGTGAGTAAGCAACACGGAATGTTCCGAACGGCAAAGGTGGTGCGTATCTTCATAAGCGTTAACTACAGGCTCGTATGGCTAAAATTATCAAAATCCAAACAAAAATCATGGGCCAGAAACCGAATTTACTCTGCTCCTTTGGCGTTTTTTCCTCGCTCGAAGCAGTCTGCAAACGCCCCGAAAAGGTATAGGTTTCTTCCACCGGCGAAGCCTGTTCCACCACGAGTGGCGGTGGAGAAGAAACCCGTCGTTTCAATACACCGTCAACTACGGCAGTAGCGGCAGAAGCCACACCGGTGGGGATATCCTGAGGGAGAGAGGAAAGAGAATGAGTGCGCGCGGCGAACTCACGGGCACGGCGCTCCTGCTGTTCCACCATCGTGTTGAGCTCATCCAACAAATGCTGCGACATCTCTTCCAAGGCTCGGCGTTGCATATCAGCACTCACGATTTGAGTCGCGTCCTCAGCACCCGAAACATCCTGCGGCGGAGCGGCTGGAATCGAAGACTGGCGAGGAGGCATCATACGACGGAAAAGTCTGGTAGTTCTTCGCGAGCAGCTTCTCGCTCCTGCATCATGCGCAAAACATAGGAAATAACTTTCTGACGATCTCCATGCGCCCACCATACGGCATTGAGAAAGTCCGCCGGAGGTATCTCACCGTGGGTTCGCAAAAATTCGCGATCGTCCTCGCTGTCATACATCTGAGTTAGCGGAAGCGTACCGAACAACTTGGCTTCCGCCTTGCGAATGATGCGCGGCAAGTACGCGATATCCTGGAGTTTTTCGTCCCCCCGCGGCAAGTCAGTCTCGTGCAAACGCGCAAGGCTTCCTGTCACTTTTCTCTGCGCAGTAACAAAATAGGCTCGCCGCACAGATGCAATAAGCAGAGCCGTAGATGGAACAGGCTCGCCGCAGGTGGCATAACTCTGCACATAGCCGTACATTTCGTGCGCGTTATACCCGATGTCGTGCAGAATCGCTTTCTCGGGCTGAGTAAAGAAGCGCTCCGGGTCAACTCCGGTTCGCTCGTGGAAGCGACAGACGGCATCCGAAAATATCTGCATAAACTGGTCGTTCCACTCCATACCTCATAGTATAGTCGCATCATCCACCGCTTGCAAGAAGATTTGCCACAAAAGGAAATCGGCAGGCCGCGCCCTTATGCGACCTGCCGGTGGAAAATAATGTTGTCCAGGGAAAACAAGTGAATATTCTCACGCCTCTTCTTTTCCCTTGTCCGCACAGCAACAACAGCTCAGCAAACGATATACAATAGCTGCCAGCAGTCCCCCCACCAAAGGAGCCACAATGAACACCCACAAGCTATCGAGAGCACTGCCTCTCACAAAGAGAGCAGGTCCGAGACTACGAGCAGGATTCACAGAAGTACCCGTGAAAGAGATACCGAGGATGTGCACTAGGGTGAGAGAAAGCCCGATGACAAGACCGGCTACTGCTCCGTTGGACGCCTTCGCCGTGGCACCGAGCACAGCGAGTACGAAAACGAAGGAAAGCACTCCCTCAATCAACAGGGAAGAGCAGATACAGTCATTGTACAGTCCGTTCACACCAAGTTTGGATTCCACCCCCAATATGGCCATCAGCGTCGCAGCGGCGGCGATAGCCCCGAGGCACTGGAAAATGACATAGCCAAGGAAGCTGCCGAAGCCCATGCGTCCACTGGCGAGCATGCCGATGGAAACGGCGGGATTGACATGACAACCGGAGATGTTGCCGATGGAATAAGCCATGGCCACGATTGAGAGACCGAACGCCAGGGCTGTAAGCAAGTACGCCACATTCGGCTCTGCGCTGCAATGCACGACAGCTGCCGTACCACAGCCGAAAAGAACGAGCACGAATGTGCCGATAAACTCTGCGATGAATTTCTTCAATGCATTCATGATAAATATGGGGTTAAAAAACGAGCCAAAGCTCAGCGCTTATCATAGATCACCACTGCTCATATAGCAAGAAAAAAAGAAGAGAATTCTCGTGTACAAATCGTAAAATCAATTGTATCCTGCGCCTCCAGCGAACTTGACCGAGGCCCGGTTTTCGTACTCGTAAGAGTAGTTGAGTTCGACGGATTCTCCGGCTTTCATGGTGAGCTTCCACTCAACGATGGAACACGGATTACCGGAATATCTGGGACTCACATTAATCCTGCCCTCCTTGTCAGCTTCGATCACAAGTCCGGTAACGTCCTTGGTAACGCACAACTCTATCTCTCGGTCAGAGCTGTTCCTGAGTGTGATAACTCCCTGGAAGGTGTTCACTGTGACAGAATCGTTGCGCCGCCCGGGGACTTTTCGTTCCTCGCGCTTCACCAGCGCTTCGCTGCATTGCACCGTTGTCTGCAGATTCTTGTTGAGACGCAGCATGGTCTCTGCTCCCGGCGCAGTAAAATATAACGTAGAGCGTGCCGCTATTTGCCCGCCCACAGTGCATGTGACGATACCCGTGCTCCACGCTTGCTTACCGATATTGGTGAGTCGTACGCAATGCCACACATCCGCTACCGGTTCGCCGCGACTCGAGAGACTCTCCAACATCGATTGATTTGGCACACGGCAAGTGTATACGTGACTGCAGGGAACTCGGCACGAAAAGATCTCGCGCAAGATGCTTTTGCCGCGCTCGCAGCTGAAATGGGGCAGGCTGTAATAGAATAGGTCCTCTACCTGCCTGACTCCCTCCTCAGCGGTCCCCCCGCCAGCCCCTTCCTCGGAATAAGTGGATGCCTTGCGCCGGTAGGCATCATAAGACACTGCATTACGAGCCAGATGAGGGACCTGATCTTCGGTCAATAAACCAAGCTGACGGAGGAGATCGCGCAACTTATTGGCTCGATTGACAGGGGAACTCACCAGTGCTTCACCGAGCGACGGAAAACCGCTTACCAACTGGAGTTCGACGTCTTTCATCTCCGCCATCTCATTGATAATATTAGCACGACAAGTGAGCTTTGCCATACCGTTTTCACCCAATTCCAAACTGTATTCCGGCAGCCAACTCATGCCGCTAGATACGTAACCAAAACGGAATTCCTCCCCCGGATTCGGCTTCTCCAGCATCGCCGTTACGATGTTGCTTTCCACCTTCTTCACCGGCAGCTGTGGCATCTCGTCAAAATCCACACCTATTACCTCCTCCACCGCCACACTACGCACACCACTTTCCGTCTGCACAAAGATGATTTTCGGTGCATCTGAATTTACGATCTCCTGCTCTTTCAGGAAGGACCCCTCTGTCGTCCTCTGTTCTTGCTGTGCTAGTACTTTCCCCTCCAACTTCCCGTCTTTTTTGAGTGAAATTCTCACCTGCTTCCCAGCATTTGCTACCCACAAGTCCGCATAGCCGTAGTTCTCCGCACTCACGGCGCTTTCAATGCTTCTACCCTCCAGTTGCCTCACCCCACTCGCCGTGTCCCACCAAATTGTGCCCAGTAGTGCATTCGGCAGACCATCAAGTCGTACACAGGCAGCATCCGGGAGGGTGACAGAGAATTCCACCCAATTGTACCCGTTTTTGAAGAGAGCTACCCTGCGCACCCGCGTCTGCACTCCCGAATCTCCATCCTCAGCTCTCATCACGCCGCTAAACAGAGCCAGTACGCAGAATAGGAATATCGTTCTCATTCTTCTATTTTGCACGGACGATTTTTCGTGTCAAGAAAACAAAGAGACGAAAAATAGGTAAGTAAGTATATTCGAAAGTACATCTGGTATTTCCGGTTCACTGTGGACAATGTGGAGTATTCTTTGCCATGATCTTTTTGGTACACAACGACGATTCACGGCAACGCACCAGAACATTTTTCTCTATTGCCTGACTTTTTCTTAGTGCGTTTGGCAAACTTGACGAAAAGTCCTATTCATGAATGGTCATAGCCATGCGAACTCACTCAGTAAGGCTCGGCGTCCATGCCGTAGACCCTCGGGTCTGAGCCTCCATGTGCCACTGTTCCCGCCGCGCAGAAGTGTTCGAGCCCTGGGAGAGCTCGCCGGAGGTCCACCGGCTCTAGACCTTCATTTCCGAACAGTATTCTCTTGCGGTCTTTCGGCGGCTTTATTCCTAAAGTAAGGAGGAGCACGCAAGTTTCTGCTTGCTTTTGCTTATTTTCGGGTGTAGATTACAGGGCAGAATTCAGGCGTACGGGGACGGTTTTTACCTTTCACCGCCGCGATATATCCCCATTCACATTATGAGCACTACCTATAGCACCATTGATGCCAACGAAGCAGTGGCATCTGTCGCATATCGTTGTTCGGAAGTAGCCGCTATTTACCCCATCACTCCTTCGTCCCCGATGGGCGAGTCTGCTGAGACGTGGACGGCTGTTGATCGCAAGAACCTGTGGGGCACGGTTCCCAGCATTGTGGAAATGGAAAGTGAGGCCGGAGCTGCCGGCGCTGTCCACGGCGCGTTGCAAACGGGGTCGCTGGCAACGACCTTTACGGCTTCTCAGGGCTTGCTCCTGATGATCCCCAACATGTTCAAGATCGCCGGCGAGTTGACGCCGTGTGTTTTCCACATAGCCGCTCGAGCTCTCGCAGCACAGGGACTTTCCATCTTCGGTGACCACAGCGACGTGATGGCCTGTCGCGCAACAGGTTTTGCGATGCTGTGTGGAGCGAACACGCAGGAGGCGCCGGACATGGCCGCCATCGCGCACGCCGCCACGCTGGAAAGTCGCGTGCCGTTCATCAACTTCTTTGATGGATTCCGAACCTCGCATGAAGTGGGCAAGATTGCTGACATCACGGATGAGACCCTGCGCGCCATGATTGACCAGAAGCTCGTGGACGAGTTCCACGCGCGCGGACTCACCCCGGATGCTCCCGTTGTGCGTGGCACTGCCCAGAACCCGGATGTGTATTTCCAGGGACGTGAAACCGTCAATAAGTATTACAACGCCGTGCCCGGCATCGTGAAGAAGGCCATGGAGAAATTTGGCGAGCTCACCGGGCGTTGCTACGATCTCGTGGAGTACGTAGGCTCTCCGACGGCGACGCGCGTCATCGTCATTATGGGATCCGGTGCAGAAGCCTGCTGGGAGACAGTGCAGGCGCTTAAGGATGACGTGGGTGTGCTGAAAGTGCGTCTGTATCGTCCGTTCCCGGCGGAGGACTTCGTCGCTGCGCTGCCGAAGAGTGTAAAGAAGATTGCCGTGCTGGATCGCACCAAGGAACCCGGCAGTCAGGGTGAACCTCTGTTGCAGGATGTGGTACAAGCGTTGGCAGATGCCTCCGTCCGCGGTAAATTGCCCTTTGCCATGCCGAAAGTGGTGGGCGGGCGCTACGGTCTCGGCTCCAAGGAATTCACCCCGGCTATGGCCAAGGGAGTGTACGATGAGCTTGCAAAGAATGAGCCTATGGCGGGTTTTGCTGTCGGCGTAGAAGATGACGTGACCGGCAAATCCATCGCTTATGATCCGAGTTTTTCCACGGAGAACGATACTGTCACGCGTTGTATGTTCTACGGGCTGGGATCCGATGGCACCGTGGGCGCGAACAAGGATGCCATCAAGATTATCGGCAAGCATACGGATCTCTACGTGCAAGGCTACTTCGTGTACGACTCCAAGAAGAGCGGCTCCTCTACGGTGTCCCACCTTCGCTTCGGAACCACGCCGATCCACAGTACTTACCTCATCACCAGCGCCAACTTCATTGCGTTGCACCAGCCGAGCCTGCTGAATACCTTTGATTTCTTGAAGAATGCTGCTCCGGGCGCCACCTTCCTCATGAACACTGCGGTGGAGCCGGAGAAAGTGTGGGATTCTCTCCCTGCTCGCATGCAGCAGCAGATCCTCGACAAAGGAATCAAGATGTACTGTATCGATGCTTTCAAAGTGGCAAAGGCAACGGGCATGGGCGGACGCATCAACATGATCATGCAGACCTGCTTCTTCAAGCTCTCCGGCGTGATTCCTGCCGATGCCGCTATCGGATACATCAAGGAAGCCATCAAGAAAACCTACGGCAAGAAGGGCGAGGAAGTTGTGGCGAAAAACATCGCCGCCGTGGATGCTACCCTTGAAAACCTGCATGAGGTGCCGCTGGGGTCGACCATCACCGGACACGACATCCCTGAGCCTCTGCAGGGAAACCCCCCGGCCTTTGTTCGTGACGTGCTTGGCAAAATCGTTACAGGTGACGGCGACAACGTGAAAGTCTCCGAGATGCCTTGCGACGGCACCTTCCCTTCCGGAACCACGCAGTACGAGAAGCGCGACCTGGCGCTGGAAATTCCCGTATGGAATCCCGAAACGTGTATCCAGTGCGGCAAATGCACCATGGTGTGCCCACATGCCTGCATCCGCGCCCAGATCACCGACCCCGCCAACCTCGAGGGAGCGCCGGAGACTTTCAAGAGCGCCGATGCCAAGAAAATGCACAAGGATTGGCAAGGCAAGAAGTTCATCATCCAGGTTTCGGCATCCGATTGCACAGGCTGCACACTTTGCACGCACGTGTGCCCCACTGGTTCCGTGGTAATGACCCCCGCCTCTGTGGCGCTCAAGCCGGAAGCGGAAAATTGGAAGTTCTTCAACGCCCTCCCGGATCCGGATCGCACCATCGTAGGACGCGACAAGGTGAAGGACGCGCAATTCCTGCGTCCTCTTTTCGAGTTCTCTGGCGCCTGCGCCGGCTGCGGCGAGACCCCATATATCAAGGTGCTCTCACAGCTCTTCGGCAATCGCCTCGTGGTAGCCAACGCCACGGGATGCTCCTCCATCTACGGCGGCAACCTGCCCACCACCCCGTGGAGCCATGATGCGGAGGGGCGCGGCCCCGCCTGGTGCAACAGCCTGTTTGAGGACAACGCCCAGTTTGGTCTCGGCTTCCGCGTATCGTTGGATAAGAAGCAACAGTACGCCCTTGAGCTACTGCACGCCGCAGCGCCGAAAGTCGGTGAGTCCCTCGTGCAGGAGCTACTGGATAACCCGCAGAAGAGCGAAGCGGACATTGCAAGGGCGCGTGCCACGGTGGAGCAAATCAAAACCGCCTGCGGCAGTGATCCCGAACTTGCTGCGCTTAAGGCACAGGCCAACTACCTCGTCCGCAAATCCGTCTGGATTATCGGTGGCGACGGCTGGGCCTACGACATCGGCTATGGCGGTTTGGACCACATTCTCGCCTCCGGGCGCAATGTGAAGGTGCTCGTGCTGGACACCGAAGTGTACTCCAACACGGGCGGTCAATGCTCCAAGTCCACCCCGCGCGCGGCTGTCGCGAAATTTGCCACGCGAGGCAAGGATCAGGTCAAGAAGGATATCGGCTATATGGCAATGACCTACGGCAACATCTATGTCGCCTCCATCTCCATGGGAGCCAACGATGAGCATGCCCTCAAGACCCTCCTGGAAGCTGAGGAGTACGACGGCCCCGCTCTCATCATCGCCTACAGCCATTGCATCAACCACGGCATCAACATGGCCCAGGGGCTCGACCGTCAGAAGGATGCTGTGGACTGCGGACGTCTCTTGCTGTACAACTTCAATCCGGATCGCATCAAGGAAGGCAAAAATCCGCTTACCATCAAGAGCAAAGCGCCCAAGAAGGACGTCAAAGAAGCTCTGCTCGGTGAAAACCGTTTCCGTCTGCTGGCCAAGAATAACAAGGAGCACTTCGATCAGCTCATTGCTCTGGAAGAAGGTGACATCGCCCGTCGCTGGCGTCTCTATCAGGCGCTCGCGGCTATTGATTATTCCCTGCCTTCTGAGAGCGCTCCGCAGGCATAACCCCCGGAAGGTCCTTCTTTAAGTTGTTCACGCGCGGGAGGGATTCTCTTGTCTCTCCCGCGTTTTTCTCTTCGTCGAATCCATGCCCATCAACCCGCCGGCGTATGTGCTTAGCGTGCTCCACCAGCTGGAGCATTCCGGCTACCAGGCGTACGTGGTGGGGGGATGTGTGCGTGATTCACTCATGGGAATAGAGCCGGCGGACTGGGATGTGTGCTCCGATGCTACGCCGGAACAGATGCTGACGGTCTTTGAGCGACGTCGCATCATTCCGACCGGACTCAAGCACGGGACAATTACTGTGCGTTCGAAAGGTCATAATGTTGAGGTGACTACATTTCGAGTTGATGGCTCATATTCCGATAATCGCCACCCGGATCAGGTGTCATTCGTCGCCAAGCTGGAGGAAGATCTGTCGCGGAGAGATTTCACAGTCAACGCTATGGCATATAATCCGAGGAACGGGCTCGTGGATATTTTCGGCGGAGAAAAAGATTTGGAAGGTCACACGATTCGTTGCGTTGGGGAGCCTGACGTTCGATTCCATGAAGACGGATTGCGTATCCTGCGCGCATTGCGTTTTGCCGCACGTTTTCAATTTGATATTGAGGAGAAAACATCGAATTCAATTCGTCGAAATAGAAATTTATTGGACAACATCAGCGTTGAGCGTGTCTTCAAGGAATTGCAGGGTATTCTCGTGGCGAGAGGTGCGGCGGGCATCCTTGCCGCCTTCCCGGAAGTCGTTGAGAGCTTTCTCCCTGAAACATGGGCAACGCGCGACGGTAAAGCGTGGAAAATCAAGGTGTTTCGTATTGGCGCTGCGCCTGAAGAGAGCTTCCCTATGCGCCTCGCCTTTTTATTGCATGGCCTCACGCCGCAACAGGTGAAAAACACCCTTGTCCGTTTGAAAAGCGATAACAGGACGATGCGGTATGTCACCACTTTGCTGGAAGAACTTCCTAAGCCGTTGCCGATCACACGCGGCGAGATGCGCAAACTTATCGGTCGCATCGGTGAGGGCATGGTGCGTGCGCTGCTTTGCGCGACGCGCATCCTCGAGGGGACCAAAGCCGTTCGTGCAAGCGAGCAGCTCATGGATGAGACTCTTGCCACGCCCCCGGCTTATACTCTTCAGGACCTCGCTATTGATGGGCAAAAGCTTACGAATCTAGGCGTTCCCGCCGGACCCCTCCTGGGCACGACCCTGAAAAGGCTTCTCGATGAGGTGCAGGAAGAGAAAATTTCCAATGAAGCGGAAATCCTGGAGGAACGAGTAAAGGAGCTCATCCGGAGTTTGGGAGCGTGATTTTTACTCCCACTCAATGGAGGCCGGGGGCTTCGTGCTCACATCGTAAAGCACACGGTTCGTGCCCTTCACTTCGTTGAGAATGCGATTGGAAACTTCCCTCAACAGGTCATAGGGCAACTGCACCCAATCGGCAGTCATGGCGTCCTCCGACACGATGGCGCGGAGGTTGGTGGCAAATTCGTAAGAGCGTTCATCACCCTTCACTCCGACGGTTTTGACGGGAATGAGCCCGGCATACGCCTGCCAGCATTTGTCATACCAACCCCATTTACGAAGGGTGGAGATGAAAATAGCATCACTCTCGCGGATGATTTCAAGCTTCTCCCTAGTCACCTCTCCCGGGCAACGCACGGCAAGACCGGGACCGGGGAAGGGATGGCGCCAGAGGATGTCGTGCGGGATTCCCATGGAAGCACCCAGTGCGCGAACCTCGTCCTTGAAGAGAAAAGCGAGTGGCTCTATCACCTTCCCTTGCGCTTGTAATTCCAGCACGCGCTCCACACGATTGTGGTGTGTTTTGATGACAGAAGCCTTGCTTTTGGCATTGGATGCACTTTCGATGACATCCGGATAAAGCGTACCCTGGGCAAGCATCTCAGCGTCTCCTACGGCATCCCAGAACACATCGATGAAAAGCGAACCAATAATTCGGCGCTTTTTCTCGGGGGCTGTCTCGCCCGCAAGGGCTGCCAGGAAGCGATCGGCGGCATTCACCGTTTCAATCTTCACGCCCATCTTCCGAAAATTCTCCTCCACCTCCAGTGCTTCATCCTTGCGCAACAACCCATTATCCACAAATATGCAACGAGCATTTACTCCCGCCTCATGCAATAAAACAGCGAGTACAGTGCTATCCACCCCGCCGGAGACACCGCAAACCACTTGGCGCTCCCCCACGCGAGCGCGTATCTCCTCGATGAGTTCACGCTTGAAGTCTCCGATGTCAAAGGAAGCCAATTCTTTGGCAAAAGAGAGGAAATTGCGCAAAATGGTGCGTCCCTCGTGAGAATGCGTTACCTCCGGATGGAATTGAATACCAAACATATTCTCTCCCCACTGCAAAGAAACAGGCACGCCCTCACTGTTGCGGGCGATAACACGGCATCCTTCTGCTAAATGATCCACAGTATCGGAGTGACTCATCCATACTTGCGAAGATGCGGAAACTCCGGCGTACAGCCCAGTAGCTTCCTCCGGTATAAGAGCAGCGGGACCATATTCTCGGCAGTTACTTGGACGCACCGTGCCACCCGTTTTGATATTCAGTAACTGCATCCCGTAACACACACCCAGCACTGGGACATTAAAGCTGCGTAAGCGCTCAAAGTCAATGTCCGGAGCACCTGGTTCCGACGTGCTACGAGGGCCACCAGACAAAATTACAGCACCGGGCTGAACAATCTCACCAATTTCCTCTGGCGTGTAGAGCTTTGCTAGGTATCCAAGTTCACGAACACGCCTGACGATTAACTGCGTATATTGAGAACCATAATCGATGACAGCTACTAAATGTTTGGAAACCACCATGACGCGGGTATCATATCATCCGATTTATTATTCCGCAAGCCCCATTTGAAGCGAGTAATCGCATTTGAAGATAGGTGTGGCGTGAAATCATGGTGCAGGTTTCTTCCCGGGGTGGTACGGTTCTTCCTGGGAGCGGATGAACTTGATTTCTTTGTTCAGCAGAGAACCAACACGATGCTTAGCCAAGTATACCTGAGTTATTGTAACTCCAAGTTTTTTCTGAACTTCTGACGCTTTCATGCCACGGAGCACGTTATAGTCAAAAATTTGGAATTGCTTCGGAGAAACCTTGGTCTTTACTCGTTCCAGTGCGGCGTTCATGACATTATCCTGCCATTCGCGTTCCCAAATTTTTTCGAAGGAAGAATCACCCATATCCGGCAGGAGGTCGACAACTTGAGGACCTTCATAGCGATTTGCAGATATAGGAGGAGGGTACTGCGAAGGGTCCTTGCTACGAGCCCGGAACTGATCGCGTATTCTCCAACTCGTCACACGCCAAAGCCAGGTTTTAAAGGAACCTTTGGCAGGATCATACGCTTGCTTGCGGGATTGCTTCGCAATGGTGAGAATAGTTTCCTGAACAACATCCATGGCCTCCTGCTCCTGTAAGCCAGCTTGAATCGCAACCGAATATATGAGACGCCAATACGTGCGATAAAATTCGTCCCAGCTTTTACGATCCTGCCAATCGGTGAGTTTGAGAATGAGGCTACGACGCGTGCGATCGGCAAGCCTTTCAAGCTCTCCGTTCCTGGGATCCTCGTTCGTAGAACCTCCCTCATCCATACCGCGTCATACTAGCATAAATCCGCGCATCTATCAAGGAACAAAAGAGCCATACCAGGGCAACCGCATTTGAGGGAAGTCAATCAATAGAGGAAACGCCCTTATTGACTGATATTATCGTTTATACGCATCAAAAATCATGACAACAAGAGATCATCATGCTGATGGCTCTAGAGGGATCTCAGCATACATTAATGATCCGAAAAAATCTGCGCAGCGCGAACATTATGAATAAATCGTACATAGGCAAATGCATTTCCTAATGCGTTTGTCCTGAGAGCTATACTTCATCAATAAATTTGAAATTTATTGATGATCTATTATTTTGAAAATTTAGTGTAATGCACAGATTTTTGGATAATCGGATAGATTTAGAACATTATTCTCTGTTCTTGACTTCACTCCGATGTTCTCCCTTCGAGAGGATCTGTTACACTACCATATCCATACGTTTTTCACAGAATGACGTGGCACATATGTCCAAACGGCATTATGCCCGAATTCGCCAATCCATTCAGCGGGGGGACAGCCGGAAAACTGCTGACACACAGTGAACTGGTGCGTGCTATTCGTTTCATGATCGCCGCTGAATTTGAAGCTATTCAGCTATATGAACAGTTGGCTGAGTCAACTGACAACGAGATCGCACGCAAGGTACTGCGCGACATTACCGATGAAGAAAAAGAGCACGCCGGGGAATTCCGTCACCTACTCACTCTGCTTGCACCGGGAGACGAGGAACACTACGCGGACGGATGCAAGGAAGCGGATAATTATCTCAAGCCCCTCATCAAAATGCAGGAAGAGCAAGTCCGCGACAACTGTGAGGGCAATTGAATCCCGGCGCCATCATGACTCCTCAGGTTCACCTTCCGAAGGTTCGCGTGGGATGAAGCGCATGATTTCAGCTTTGAAGGAAAGAGGGACATTGCCAGTAGGACCGTTGCGATTTTTGGCAAGGAGGAGATTAGCCTTATTTCCGACTTCCTTCTTCTCTTCATCATCTTCCGCGTAGTAGGCAGAACGGTAGAGCAGACCAATCATATCGGCATCCTGTTCAATGGCGCCAGACTCACGCAAATCGCTCATCATGGGCATTCCTTTGTTCTTGCCAACTCGGTTTTCCGGCCCTCGGTTGAGCTGAGCCAGCACGATAATGGGCAGCTTGAGCTCCTTTGCAAGACTTTTCAGACCACCGGAAATCTCGGCAATTTCGCGCTCACGACTATTGAGCGCTTGTTTGGTGTGAGAACGCATAAGCTGGAGGTAGTCGATACCAATTGCGGCGAGTTTCGGATGAGACATCAGAACGCGACGAGCTTTGGCTCGCAACTCGGAAATAGAGATAGCAGCCGTATCATCAATAATGAGTTGACTTTTCCTGTACTTGTCGATGGCTCGAGCAAGTCTTTTTTGTTCCTCCTTCGTAAAAGAACCACCTTGCTCAACAATAAGTTTTGTTTTGCTCACCTCACTCTTGGCATAGAGCAAACGTTCCACAAGTTGTACGCTGGGCATCTCACAGGAAAAGATTAGCATGGGTCTTTCCTCATCCAGCACGATATGTTCCACGATGTTAAGCAGGAAAGAGGTTTTTCCCATGGAGGGACGCGCTGCAATGACAAAGAGTTCGCCAGGCTTCAGGCCGTTGATTTTTTCATCCAGCTTAGGATATCCTGTCGAGAGACCTTGAACTTGACCTTTCTGCTGCATCAGACGAGTCATGTTATCCACAGCAGTTTTAATGTCCTCTTTGAGGCTCCACGTCGCAACTTTGGCTGAATTATTGCGAATCTGCATCACTTCCTGCTCTGCGCTATCAAGTATCTGATTAATATCCATCTCTTCAGAACGCGCCAGTTCGTGCATGGAGTTAGCCGCAACGATCATTGTACGTCGTAGATACTTTTCCTTCAACGTGCCGAAATGTGATTCGAAGAGAGCAGTGGAAGTCGAGAAAGAAAGTATATCAACCAGCCCATTGTGGTTGCCAACGACATCCAGTTTGCCGGCATCGCTAACAGCCTGGTCAATACTAGCGATATCGACGGATTCATTTTTCTCGTAGCGATTGCGGATGATTTCCCATATAATTCGATGAGCCGGAATATAGAAAAAATCCTCGTTCATGCCATCAGCAATGCAACGGGAGACAACATTGATGGGATCTACCACCATCATGGAAAGTATACTCTTCTCAATACCCGGTGCTTGCGGCACCACCACCGGCTGGTCATGCTGGATGCTCTCGCGGATGTCCGGTTTATTTTTTTTCTCGTCGCTCATACCAGAATGAAGTTCTTCAGACTATCAATTTTTGTGTATCATGGCAAGTTTAACCTCAGCGACCCTTAACAACCTTTCCTCTGCTGACAACGCTTCTTTCTTGTGTCGGGCCACCTCAGGGACGTTCAGCGGGCCAATACGGCAGGAATACCACTATTGCCGCACGCAGAGATAGGACGCACCGCAAGACGCTCTACCCCGTTCATCAGTGAAACAGGGAAAGTTATCCAACGGCGTGTTCCTGGCAACACGCACAAGGTACCCCACTGACCGCTGCGACGAATGGAGATCACCCACTTGCGAGCGCTGGTGTCCGCCGGGTTCCACATCACGTTAAAGCCTCGAGTGGTTTCCCGTACTGCTACACCGGGTCTTCCGGGACGCGCCGACCCACACCACGGCATGGCGGGGGGAAGAGCAAAGCCGCGGTAACGGGCGGCGATCTCTCGCTGAAGTCCGCCTCGATTCGAGCCTATGGAACGCCAGCTCCAAAGGAGTTGACCACTACTCTGACGAGCAAGTCGGCGTGACAAATCAATTTGTTTCCCGATCTCCGAAGCGGGACGCGTGCGATCCTCCGAACTGAGAACGCGAGCAGCCGCAATACCCGGCCATACCGGACGGCGCGGATTGATGGCACTCCACCATTGCATGAGGGCAGGAAAACTCTGTGGACTATCAATACGCCAGTATAGCTGGGGAGCGAGATAATCGACCCAACCTGAGGCGAGCCACTTGCGGGCGTCACAAGCAAGATGTTCGTAAGCATTCACTCCTGATGGAACTCCGGAGGGATGCCCCGGCTGCCATATACCGAAAGGACTGATTCCAACGCGCACCCAGGGCTTCACAGCCTTCACGGAGGAATACAGACGACGCACGAAGAAATCCACTGCCGCGCGACGCTGCGACGGTGTGCGACCATCCGCCACATTGTGGTGAGGAGGGTAAGGATAAAAATAATCATCCAAATGCACGCCGTCAATATCATAACGCCGTACCACATCCATGATTACACGCAGAACGTGCTGCTGAGATTCAGAGAGTGCTGGGTTGAGCAAAGTCGTAGAGCCGGCGCGCAGGAGAAGATGGGGACTCCTCTGCGCAATGTGCCCGCGCCCGGTAGGTTTACCACTCACTGTCGTGCGGAAGGGATTAAACCACGCGTGCAATTCCAGTCCGCGACGATGTGCCTCAGCGGTAGCAAAGGAGAGGGGATCGTAGCCGGGGTTGACACCCGGACCGCTCAGCCAGCCGCTCCACGGCTCGATAGAGGAGCGGTAAAAGGCATCTGCATTCGGTCGAATCTGCAAAATAATGGCGTTCATCCGTAATTGCAGCGCACGGTTCATAATAGCGATCAGCTCATTCTTCTGCTGCGCAGCAGAGAGACCGGCAGCGGATGGCCAATCGAGATTGAAGACGGTGGCAACCCAAACGCCGCGGAATTCGCGAGCAGGTTCAGGGCAATCCTCATTCACTTGCTGCCAGGCATGAAGCAGGCCGACACTCATGCAAACGATCAACAAACGCAGAAAGACGAGAAAGCAGCGCATGAAAAACTCCCCTCTTTTTTCGCATAATTTCTCCGCGTGCCATCAGAACAGCATTGGGTACACTCCCAGCAGAAGAATTCCCAGCACGCAAAAAGCCAAGACACCCGTACTCAGTGCCGAAAAATTCACTTCAAGATCCTCCTTTGTCGGCTCCTCCCAGTACATGGCTTGCAGTACCTTGAAGTAATAATAGAATCCCGCTGTCGCGCAGATTATCATTACGACGATAAGAACGGAAGCAACGGGAGCGTCAGACATAACACTCATCAGTGCCGAGTGGAACGATGCCAGTTTCGCCAGGAAGCCAACCGTGAGCGGTACTCCGGCGAGAGACGCCAAACATACCGCGATGAGGAAAGCAACACGCGGGTTAGTCCTACCCAGTCCACGGAAGACGGAGATGTCCTCACTTCCCCGCTGCATACGCAACTGTCCAACCACAAAAAATAGCGGAAGAGTGGCTAACCCGTAAGCGAGTAAGTAGAAGAGGGTGTCCACCCCCAATGAAACCCGCAGCCCCGAGAAGAAAACGAGGATGAAACCCGCCTGACCGATAGAGGAATAGCCGAGCAATCTTTTGATATTTTGCTGAGGAATAGCCCCTAAATTACCAATAAGCAATGTGGCGATTGCCACGATACTTAAGGCAAGCATAACCGGCTTGAGCATACCGGCAGATGTTTTATGCATCTCTACTAGGGGAAGGGCCAGAAGCACCAATGCCGCAAAGCCAGCCAGCTTTGATACAACGGCAAGAAAGGCGGAAACCGGTGTGGGAGCCCCCTGGTAAACATCCGGTATCCATGTGTGCATCGGCGCTGCGCCGACCTTGAAGAAAATACCCACAAAGAGCAGCGAGAGCGAAAGCAGGAAACCGACACCGAGGTAAGGATTCACGAGGGCAGCCTGCTCAAATCGCGTCGTGAGAGCAAAGGTACCGGTAGTACCGAAAAACCACGCGGCGCCCATCACCAAGATACCGGTACTCACAGCACCGAGCACGAGGTACTTTACTCCGGCTTCTACAGACCCGCGATTGCGGCGGAAATACCCGGACAGCGCGTAGGAGGAGAGGGTGATGGTTTCCAAGCTGACGAAAAGCATGACGAGATCACGAGCCTGTGTCAGCGCAATAACGCCGGCCGTAGCCAGGAGCATCAGGACGGGAAACTCCCCGGAGCCTTCCTCTCTTTTCCCTCCTGCCACGGAGGCATACACCACCGTCCTGTAATCGGAAATGAGAAGAAGGCAGAGTGTCGCAGCGCCGGCAGCTACCATAGCGTACAGATTCTTCCAAGGACCGATCATCATGCCGCAGGTCACGAGGAAACAGCCGACAGCAGCAGCCAGTGGGAAAACTTGCTTACTAAGTCTCGTAAGAAAAGCATCCGCCAGCAGCAAAAGGAGAGCAAGTCCCACCAGAAAAAAGACTGGTGCGAATTGTCCCCACGTGTAAGAAGCGCTGATAAGGTAAGATGTGCTCATGAAAGATGTTGTGATTAAAAAAGGGTGAGATCAGATGATGAGAAAAGGAGCGATACCGAAGAGGAGCAGCAGCGCACCAAGCAGAGAGGCAGACAGAACCTCCGAGCAGGAAAGACGTGCGACGTTTTCACAGGAAGGCGTAATTTCTCCGGCGAAAATGCGACGAATAGCGCGCAACATGTAGATGGCGCTGATCACCAGCCCCCACAACGCAAACACCACACAGAGCTGCACCGGACCCAGTCCGCCGAGAAGAGAGGAGATGGAGTCCAAGAAGCAGCACCCTGATCCACAATCCAGGGAAGTTCCAGGAACCCAGCCAATAAAGCAGGAAAGGAAAATCGAAAACTCACCCACGAAATTGGCCAACAGTGGCAGACCGATACTGGCCATACCCGCCAACCCAAAGAGAAAGCCCAATGTAGGAACTTTGCGTGCCAAACCACCCAAAGCACACAACTCCAATGTATGAGTCCTGTGCTCAATCTGTCCGGCCAGCAGGAAGAGCATAGCGATGCTCAGTCCGTGAGCAAGCATCAGCATGTTGGCTCCCTGGAGAGCCAGGTAGTTGGAACCGGAGGACACCACATACGCCACAAAAGCCAGGAATAGGTAACCCATGTGCATAACAGATGAGTTACCCAGCATCTTATCCAATCGCGTCTGCGCAATGGTCACGTAGCCCACCCAAAGCACGTTGCCCAGCAGGAGGACCAACAGCACGCCACTCCACCCTCCAAACAGAAGCCGACAGACGGGTCCCAATGCCCATGCAAGAGTAAAGAGCCCGTACAAGCCAAACTTCTTGAGCACGCCGGCGTGCATCATGGCAATTGGTGTCGGCGCACTCGCATAAGCCGGACCTGCCCACGAGTGGAACGGGAAAAGCGATACCAGAGTGCCAAATCCCACCAGAAGAAGACCGGAGATGATTCCCATGGTAACGGGTGTCCCTGGCATTTTACCGTAAACCGTTGCCAACGCATGCATTTGAGCAATACTCGTCGTACCCATCTCCACGCAGAGCATGATCAAACCTGCCAACAGTACCATGGATGCCAAACCTAAGCAAATCGTCGTACGCCAGGCGATAGTACGGCGCTCACCACGTCCGTAATACCCAATCATGACGAAGGTGGGGATGAGCGCGAGCTCGTGGAAGGCGTAGAGGGAAATAATGCTATCGGAGAGGAAGGCTCCAGTTGCTCCGGCAGAAATAAGGAGTGTAGAGATGCTCCAACTACGTTCCGCAGTCTTGCTGGGTGCATTCATCCCCAGCAGCGCCGCGAAGGTCACTACCACCGTGAGCAATAACATTGAGGAGCAAAGCGGCGTGGCTGTTGTGAACTGCAGCTGTACCCCACAGAAGGTCGTTAAACATTCCGTATCGAAATTGGGCAACATGCCGGCACTGACGGCGAAAAGACCGAGCACAAGGGAGATGGCAGCACTTACCAACGCCGTAATGCGTCCCGGAGCAGAAAGCAAGCCGATAAGCAGACAGGCCAGAACGGGTACGATGAGAAGCCAGATAAGCATGGTGAGATGAACGAGTTAGTAGATGATGGTAAATGCGAAAAGAATCATTGCCACGATGAGACCCAGGGCGCTCACCAGCACGTAAGCGCGTAGAGAACCACCCTGGATTTTGCCGAAGAGTTTGCCACACCATGCGACGAAGTGCGCAGAGCCGTGTCCCACAAGACGCCGGATGACTCCATCATCCAAACAATGCACGATAGCGGCTCCCCACTGCTGAATGCCACCTATCAGCACTTTGTCGTAAAAGGCATCAATGTAGAGGCGATGACGCAAGGCACGGGAGACAACGCAGGAGGCGAACGGATCAGTGTCCGGCTGCTTTTGCTTTCTGCCGTACATAAGCCAGGCGATCCCGCCCCCGGCGATCAACGCCAGCAGCCCGGTCAGAAAAGGAACACCGAATTCAAAGTCGTGCACCCGAAACCCGGCAAATGGCACCAACTCATCCGCGATAAATCCATACCCGGAAACCAGAGACATCAGTCCCAAAATGAGCAGGGGAAGCAACATGGTAGGACCTGCCTCCCGGGCTCGCGCAGCATTCTCTGTCCGTGCGGAACCGCAAAATGCCACAAGACACAGGCGCACCATGTAGAAGGTGGTGAGAACAGCCACGAGAGCACCGATGATGAAAAGAGGAATGGATGATTCCCACGCTGCCGTTAGGATTGCTTCCTTGGAGAAGAAACCGGAAAATCCGGGCACTGCCACGAGAGCGCAGGTACCCACCAGGAAACAGAGAGCTGTCAGAGGCATCTTCTTGCGCAAACCACCCATGCGCCAGATGTTCTGCTCGTGATGACAGCGCACGATGATGGCGCCGGCGGCGAGGAAAAGTAGAGCCTTGAACCACGCGTGCGTGTAGAGGTGGAACATTGCCGCTTCCCCGGACAGCATGCCTGCCGCCATAACCATATAGCCCAGCTGAGAGAGCGTGGAGTACGCCAGAACCCGCTTAATATCGTCCTGCTGAGTAGCCATAAGGGCAGCCAAAAGTGCCGTAATCGCGCCAATGGTGCAAATAACTGTGCAAGCGCTCTGGGTGAAAGCATCAGTGCCCATACTCACTTGCAGTCGTATGAGCATATAAACGCCTGCCGCCACCATTGTGGCAGCATGAATAAGTGCCGATACCGGTGTGGGTCCCTCCATGGCATCCGGCAGCCAAACGTGCAAGGGGAATTGCGCAGATTTACCGACTGCGCCACAGAAGAGGCAAAGCACCACCGCCGTGAGCACTCCGGATTGAGCGGGAACGGTTTGCTGTCCGGCCATATCGGAAAAGCTCAGCGTTCCGAAAACCCCCAGAGTGAGGAGGATGCCGATGAGAAACCCAAAATCACCGACACGGTTGGTAATGAAAGCCTTCTTTGCCGCATCAGCAGCAGATGTTCTGTCATACCAATGACCGATGAGAATGTAAGAAGAGAAACCCACGAGTTCCCATCCCACGAAAGTGAATAGTAAGCTGTTCGCCAGCACGATACAGCTCATACTGAACATGAAAATACTCAATCCTGCAAAATAGCGGCTGTGGTTGGATGGATCTCCTCTCATGTAGCCCATCGAGAAGATATGCACTAACAAACCGATCCCCGTGACGACCAGCATCATCTTCATGGAAAGAGCATCCATGAGAAGACCCAGGGTCAGCAAATGACCGGGCATGGGAACCCACTCATACACACCTGGGGATCCCGTTTGCATCCCGCAGAGATACGCCAAACACAACACAAAACAAACCGCCGCCGAAGCAATAGAGCAACAGGCTGCCGTCCGCGGAGAACGTTGCAGGAACAGCCAATCAATCGCCGCCGCCATCAGCGGAAGTACAAGGAAAAGCCAGGGGAGATTCTGGAGCATAATCAGTCTTTCAGAGAAGTGAGTGAAGAAGATTCCACACCGCGTCGTGCACGGAACATAGCAACGATAAGAGCCAACCCGACTGCAACTTCCGCCGCGGCAATTGCCATAATGAAGAGTACCAACACCTGCGCATCGTACACCGGCACACCCTCCAAGCCCTGTGCACGTGAAAACCCAACCAAGGCGACATTGGCTGCCGTTAACATGAGCTCAAGGCACATGAAGACTACCAGAATGTTGCGTCGGATAGTCGCACCGGCCAGTCCGATGGAAAAAAGGACGCCCGAAAAAATCAGGTAATGGGATAGGGGAGTCATGACAGATGAGTGAAAAGAGGGAGATTAATCACGAGGAAGTTTACGTCCGAGAGCAACTGCACCGACCGCGCCAGCCAGCAGCGCAAAACTGAGGATGGCAAAGGTGATGCTGTAGTGCGAGAAGAGATTTTCGCCGAGCAAACGTGCGTCTGAAGAACCACGTTTTTCCGGACAAAGTGCCGGCAAAGACCCACCGTATGGCGACGGGGATGCAGGAGGCACCGCCTGGGTCTTGTTTCCCACATCCAGTTCTCCCAGATTCTCCACGAGCACACGCACCGGGCAGCGCCCCTCTTTCGCTCCGGGAAGCCGCAGGGTCGCCGTACAGAAGATGCCCGCCAGCACACCCGCCATTACCATGCCGGCGATGCAGAACCAACGGCTACCGGAAACCGGCTCTTCCTGCTTCACATCCAGCATCATGGTGATGAAAAGGAAGAGTACCAACACGGCACCGGCGTAGGTAATAATCTGGGCAATGCCGATAAAGCTCGCACCCATACCGAAAAAGATGGCCGCCACAAAACCGAAGCATAAGGCCATACTCAACGCACAGGACACAGGATTGCGCAGAGCAACTACACCCACGGCGCTCAACAAGGCTGCCGCGGCCAGTACGTAAAATATTATGGCGGATATTGCAGGATCCATAGGAAAAGAGGGTTATTTATATTGGTTCCATTTATTGATAAGACCTTTCTTAGTGCCACCAAGACGGTAGAGATCCTCCTTGGTTCGGACAGCCTTAGATCGATCCGTGAGAGTTAGCAGGTACTGATTGGAGAGAAAGATTGCCTGCTCCGGGCAGACCTCCTGACACATGCCGCAATATATGCAGCGCAGCATATCGATCTCAAACTCTACCGGGGCTTTTTCCTGCTTGGGTGTAGGAGAAGAGGAGTCAACACTACCGGGCACCACGCGGATGGCACGCGCCGGGCAGATGAACTCGCAGAGCTGGCAGGAAACGCAGCGCTCTCGGTCATCCTCCCCCCGCACAAGAGCGGGAGCCCCGCGATAGTAAGATGGGAGGTGCGCATCCCAGCGTTGCTCCGGGAAAGGCATACAAACGCCGATGCCCTTGCCGTTAAAGTCTTTTTTGAAGCGACTCTTGCCTAGCAAGGAGAGCACGAGATGCTGCAAGGTAATCCAGAGCCCCTTGGCGAGCTCCACCACATAAATGCGATCCTGGAGGGAAAACTTGGGACGCTTGATGGGGATGTACGACATGAAGATGTATACGGAAAATTAGTGAATAAAATACAGGATAGCGGCAGTGAGTACGATATTGGCCACGGCGAGCTCAATGAAGACAAGCCAGCAGAGTTTCATCACTTGATCCCAACGAAAGCGAGGCAGGGTCCAACGTACCCACACAAAGAAAAAGATGAAAGCCAGAAGTTTTATCAGGAACATCACGAACTGACAAAAAACCGCTAACCATTCACTGCAACCTGCTAACCACGCATCCAATCCAAACCCGATCGACCACCCGCCCAGGAAGAGCGTCACCACCATGGCTGAACCGATTACCATAGCTGCGTACTCGCCCATGAAGAACGAAGCAAACTTCATGGAAGAATACTCCGTGTGGTAGCCACCCACGAGATCCGTCTCGCATTCCGCCATATCAAACGGCGTACGATTTGCCTCTGCAAAAATGCAGGTGGCAAACATCAAAAAGCTAATGGCCAACGGCAGGAGAAGCGCCCAACGTTGCCAGCTCAGCCCTTCTCCCCAGAGTGGCAAAAGCGTCCAGCCGCCATCCGCCTGGCACTGCACAATTTCCTGCAGGTTGAGCGTGCCATACATCATGAGTAACGGAATAACTGAAAGACCCATCGCTACTTCGTAGGATATGAATTGCGCCGTCGCACGCAATCCGCCCAGGAATGGATACTTCGAATTGGAGGACCAACCAGCCAGCGTAAGACCATACACCGAAAGACCGGACACCGCAAAGACCCACAGCGGACCGATATCCAAATTCGCCACGCACATGCTGATGTATCCAAAGGACGTATTGACCCTGGAAGCAAAGGGCACAACAGCTGCCGCCACCAGCGGAGGTCCAAGAACAAGCATCGGAGCCATGATGAAGTAGAACGTGCGCACATATTTGGGCGTAATCTCCTGCTTCAGGAACAATTTTCCTCCATCCAGGCACGGCTGCATAAGCCCAAAGGTCGGAATTTCCCGGTCAAATCTCAACCAACGGCAAAGGCGCGCAATGACGCCATCCGGCGGACACCCAAAGAAATGCAGCAGTTTGCTAAGAGGTTGTTTTTCCTTGCTACCAAATGGTTTAAGAAGGAAAAGCGGAAGTCCCGCGCGGTTAGGTCCCGGCCGATCCTGAATCCAACCGGCCACGCGTCGCTCGATCCACACAGAAAGCACCACAAAAGCCAGTATGACCGCGAATACCAGCACCAGCTTCGCTATCGTGGTAATGAGATAAAACCACTGCGGATTCCTCAGCACATCGCAGCACCATGTCAAAATTGTCTCCATATTCTTGTGTTGCTCTAAGGGGATTACTTGTTTGCTTTCTCACGGTCGATGAGAGGAATACTCACGCCGGTGTCGATAATTTGCTGTCCTTGATTGCCGATACTTGCCCAGGAAACGCCGCCCAGTTCCTCTATTTGCGCAGCCATGACGTTCAAAACTTCCTGTGCAGAAGTTGCATGCGCCGCGGCTCCGGGCAGGTCACCACAGCACTCACGCAGGAGCGCCGCCAGGATTTCCCAGTCTGCCTTTGCACCACCCAACGGGTCAATTGCACGATTCAGACGCTGAATTCTCCCCGCCACATTCACCATTGTGCCGTATCTCTCGGCGAACGTGACACCCGGTAGCACGACGTCCGCGGCCCTTGTAGTGGCGCTCTCAGTGTGATCCATGACGAGCAGGTAATCCAGCTTCACCAAGTGCTCCGAAGGGATAGCGGCCTCCGCCGTCACGTCCTCGCCCAGTACCACAAGATTGCGAATTTTTCCAAGCTTGATACCGCGGCGAATGTCGTCCAGTGTGCTGCCGTCCTTGTGCAGAACAATCTGAGCGCCCATGCTGTTGGGATTGTGATCAGAGCTGATGAGCATACCATCCCCTTCACCCCGACGCGGCACGATATCCAATGCCTCCACACCAAGAAGCTGAGCCAAATTTCCCGCGAGGAAAAGCTCCTCGTTCGTGAGACGAGCAGACACGATAAAGGCCGTCTGCTCCGGGGAACAGAGACGAAGTTGTTCTGCCACAGCCTTAACGACCGGTTCCCACGCCGCGGCGCGCTGCGGCGCCTGGGCGTCAGTCTTCATCAACGGAGTGAGGAGACGGCTTTCTGAGTTGATGTACCTATAGTTGAGACGATGACTGTCCGGCATCCAACAACTGTTGACATCGTCATTTTGCCGAGGGGTGATACGATACACCTGTTGCTCGCGCGACCACACATAGATATTCGTGCCGGTGCCACAGTTAACATCAATGGTAGGCGTGCTCTTAAGGAACCAGACGCGCATCCTGAAGCGGAAATCGCGGCTCGTCATTGCTCCCACCGGGCAGATGTCCACCACGTTCATTGAGTAATTGCTGTCCAAAGTTTTACCGGGGTAGCAGGCAATGGCGTTGTGCCCGCCGCGTCCCACAACTCCCAGCACTTCCTCCCCCACGACTTCCTTCATGAAACGCACGCAGCGGCGGCAGAGCACGCAGCGCTCCTGATCCAGATTCACGCGCGGACCGATCTCAATGTGCTTGCCCTTCTTGATCTTTGCTTCGGTGAAGCGGTGGGTGGGCGAGCCGTAATCCGCGGTGTACTCCTGAAGCTTGCACTCGCCTGCCTGGTCGCAGATGGGGCAGTCCAGCGGGTGATTGGTGAGCAGGAACTCCAGCACTGCCCGGCGTGCCTGTGTGCACACCGTCCCATTGGTGCGGATTCCCATGTTCTCTGCCACAGTATTGGCGCAGGCAACTACCGCGCGCGGCATCCACTGAATCGTCTGATAACCATCCTCGTTGTAAGTGGGGATGGCGCCGGGAGCCAGGCGCGGCGGCATGCCCTGTTCTACGAGGCACATGCGGCAGGAACCCGCCACGGAGAGCTTAGTGTGGTAGCAAAAGCAGGGGACATGCACCCCCACGCTGTTGCAGGCATCCGCGATGCGCGTTCCTTTCGGAAAGCGATACCATGTGCCGTTTATCTGCACATTCACCTTGCCTTCGGCCGCGGCGGCATCTTTCGGCAGGATTGGCTGTTCTGGACTCATGCTGAATTCGAAAATAAGGGGTTAGTCTTCGCGGGTCATATATTTGCGCGCCTCTGCCGACTCCGGATTGTGCGGCTTGAACGCGTTGATCGGCTTGGTGAGAGCTAGAAATTCCTCCCGGAATTTAGTCGTAAAGGCCTGCACCGGCCAGGAACATGCCTCGCCGAAGGCACACACGGTGCGCCCGCAGATGTTGTCTGCCACACTTTTGAGCAGATCCACGTCTTCCGGAGAAGCTTTGCCCTCGCAGATGCGCGTGCTGAGCTTAAGCATCCACGGGTTGCCCTCACGGCACGGCGTGCACTGCCCGCAGGATTCCCACGCAAAGAAACGATTGAGGTTGCGCAGCATCTCGGGCATGCTCCGGCTGTCGTCCATAACGATGACTCCTCCTGATCCGCTCATGGAACCGTGCGCCGCGATACTGTCGAGGTCCATCGGCACGCCAAAAATGCTCATCTTGCGTACGCTGCCGTCGGGGTTGCGCCCGGTAAGCACCTCATCGCAACGCATCACTTTCGCCGATGCGCCGCCGGGGATGATCGCCTTGAACTTGCGTCCTTCCTTCGGTCCGCCACAAAGATCGTAAAGCAACTCCCCGTAGGTGATGGAACCGGATATGATTTCGTAGTAGCCCGGCTTTTTCACATCACCCGAAACGCCGATGATACGCGTGCCGGGACTGCGTTGAGCTCCTTCGGAGGCGTAAGCTTCTCCGCCGCGCAGCAGCACTTGGCGTACCTGGCAGAGGGACTCCACGTTGTTGACGATGGTGGGACAGCCGTAGAGGCCGATAGCTGCCGGGAAGAAGGGAGGTTTGATGCGCGGGTAGGGGCGCACACCTTCGATGGAATTGATGAGCCCCGTTTCCTCGCCGCAAATGTAGGCGCCCGCACCACGGTGCAAAATGATTTTTAAATCATATCCGGTACCCTGGATGTTCTTGCCGACAAAGCCGTTCTTTTCTGCCTCCTCCAGCGCTTCTCTCACAATTTTTGCGGCTTCCGGGAACTCCTCGCGCATGTAGATGATGGCGTAATGAGCTTGTACGGCATAGCAGGCAATCACCATGCCCTCAATGAGCTGGTGCGGATCCTGATGCACGATGAAACGATCCTTGAAGGTACCCGGTTCGGATTCATCGCAGTTGCACACGAGGTACACCGGTTTGGTGTTACCTCTGGGGATGAAGGTCCATTTCACACCAGTGGGGAATCCGGCGCCGCCGCGACCGCGCAGTCCGCTTTTCTTCACCTCATCGATGACCGCGGCAGGTTCCATGGCGAGAGCTTTCTTGAGCGCCTCGTATCCCCCGTCTTCAAGGAAGGACTCGATGGACGGGGTGTAGCCCACACGGTCAATGTTGCGAAAGATGCGTCGCGTCTCACGCGGGTGGGGCTCGTGACCGGGTTTGTAGGTGATCTCACTCATCGTTGGAAAAGGGGACAAATCTGCGCTTTAGTCTCTTCTACGGTAATCCTCCAGAACTTCATCTATCTTTTCCGGGGTTACCTGAGAATACAAGGTATCGTTAACCATGACGTTCGGACCAAACCCGCAATGCGCCAAGCATTCCACCGCCTCGATGCTCCACAAGCCGTCTGCACTCACCGCCATCGGCTCCGCCTCCGTCATTTCCTCCGGTTTCACCCCGATCTTCCCGCAGATGAACTTCAATAAATCCTCACCACCGGACATGGCGCAGGCAATGGTGTGACACACGCGGATGTGCCATTTGCCAGGACACTTGCGGCGAATGCCCGGGTAAAAACTCACGATACCTGCCACATGAATAGGCGTACTTTTGCACATCTCTGCAATCCACGGGATACTGCGGGCACTGATGAAACCGAATTTTTCCTGCACCATGTGGATGATAGGCAGTACGGCAGACTGTTCACGTCCTTCCGGATACATCGTCACGTAGCCATGCGCCTCGGCTGCAAGCTCCGGAGTCGGTTCGAAGACCGGATAAAATTTCTCACCCGGGGAGGGAACATCCTTCGCTAAGGCACAGATGTCGTCAGTCAGCTCAATCATAGAGAGGAAGATAATGGGTTAGAATCTATCGGGCTAAAGAATCAACGGTCGCATTCGCCTTGCACAAAATCAAAAGAACCAAGAATTGCACCTATATCACTGACGAGGTGCCCCGGCAGCAACTCCGGCAGCATGGAAAGTGTACAGAAAGAAGGACTGCGCATCTTCAATCTGTTCGGTAGACCACCACCGACGGAATCCAGGAAAAATCCCAACTCGCCCTTCGGGTTTTCAGCGGCGAAGAAGACCTGCCCGGCCGGGGCATTGACGCATTCCGTGCTCACCATGAATTGTCGGATAAGTTCTTCCATTCCCTGCAAAGCATCTTCCTTGCGTGGCAGGACTCCCCACTGGTTTTGCACGCAAATGGGACCCGATGGCATGGTATCGCACACCTGACGGATAATTCGGACGGATTGCAGGATTTCTTCCAATCGCAGCTGGAAGCGTGCGTAGCAATCACCTTCCTGCGCCACCGGCACGTCGAAGTCATACTTTTCGTAACCGAGGTAGGGGTTAGTCTTGCGCAGGTCGCGCTTCACCCCACTGGCGCGCAAGTTCGGACCGGTCATGCCGTTTTGCAGCGCCATCTCCCGCGTGATGATACCCACACCCACCAGACGATCAATAAACACCTTGTTGTGCAACAGTAGACGCTTCACCTCATCCACCGTCTTCTCCACAGAATCGCAAAAAGCAAGTACTTCCTTCTCAAACCCCTTCGGCAAATCGCGCGTCATGCCGCCGATACGCGTGTAGGACGACGTAAAACGTGCTCCGCAAATCTTTTCGTAAAAATTGTGTACCTTCTCCTTTATTTCATAGCAGTAGAGGAACGCCGTCATTGCACCCGTGTCCATGGCATACACGCCTAAACCCAGAAAATAGGAAGAAATTCGTGAGAGCTCAGCGCAAAGCACGCGTATGGCTTGTCCGCGTTCCGGCAACTCCCAACCCAACAGCTTCTCCACTGCACAGGCGTACGCAATGTTGTTGCTCATCGGAGCCAGGTAGTCAAAGCGATCCGTATATGCCACGTACTGGTTGTAGTGGCAGTTTTCGGCGATCTTCTCCATCCCGCGGTGTAGGTACCCGATCACAGGATCGCAAGAAACAATTTCCTCACCGTCAACCACGAGCTTAAGTCGCAACACGCCGTGCGTCGCCGGATGCGAAGGTCCCATGTTGAGAGTCATCAGCTCATGCGGCATGTCCGCATCGTCTCTCAAGTAGTCCGCAGTCCCGACGCTATCCGGCATTTCGATGATCTTCGTTGTCTTCATGGTCTCTTCTTTCGGTCCTGTCTGCGCGCCTACACGAACGCGCCCCTATTTAACCCCCTATCGCCCCTGAAATCAAGTCTAAACTGCCATGATCCACGGCAAACGCATTTTCAGCGCATTGCCTCAAAAATAAAGTCACCGAAGGGACGTAAAAAACGGGGAAAAAGGATTCTCCGAAAGTTTGATGCC
>CANQJI010000014.1 GCA_947624205.1 uncultured Akkermansia sp.
ACGAATTTGAAATTCGGTAGAATCCCGCGGGGCGTAGTGCCCTCATTATGGACAATATTTTTCAATTCCATGAGGAGCTTGTAGAGAAGTATAATGCGTTTTCTCAAGGATTTAACATTATCCGTGAAAAAGATATCCGGGATGTCGTTGACAAGTACATACGGGAAGAACGTAGGTTTTGTCCTGAGCCGTTGGTCCAACTCAATCTTAACTATAAGGAGAGATTTAGCGTAAATGAGTTGGTTGAGGAGAACATCTTACATCCGGATTGCGGAAAGCTATTCGTAACCGGAAATCCGCCTAGATCTCTTAAACTTTATCAACATCAACAAGATGCGATTATTTATGCCAACGATAGGAAAAACTATGTAGTCACGACGGGGACAGGCTCCGGTAAATCCCTGACCTTTATCATCCCCATCATCAACGCGGTGCTGCGTTCCCGCGAAAAATCCTCTTCCCGCCGCACCAGAGCTATCATCATTTACCCTATGAACGCTCTGGCTAACAGTCAGGAAAAAGAGTTCGAAAAGTACCTGGCCAATGCCCCTGAGCTGGGTATCACCGTTGGTCGCTATACCGGACAGGAATCAGAGGAGGTTCGTAGAAAGTTTGCCGACAATCCCCCGGACATTCTGTTGACCAACTACATGATGTTGGAGTACCTGCTTACTCGAAGCGCAAAAGATACAGATCGCAAAGTGATTGCCAACTGCCACGACCTTGCTTTCCTGGCGTTGGACGAATTGCACACCTACCGAGGTCGTCAAGGCGCGGATGTTGCCCTGTTGGTGCGCCGACTTCGCATCACAACTCATTCCGAAAACATGATTTGCGTGGGCACGTCCGCCACCATGTCCTCTGCAGAGAACGCGACAGAGCGACGACAAGCCGTGACCGATGTGGCAGCTAAGCTTTTCGGCGCTCCGTTCAGTACCGAGCACATCATTGAAGAGTCTTTACTTCGCGTTACCAGTACGAGTGTGAGCGACGCTGAACTCCCCAAATTACTCAGCGACTACCTCCATTCCGACTACAAGTTCGGCTGGCAGGAAAATGACCCCGACTTACTCTCAAATCCGCTCGCTATCTGGGTTGAGCGCAACATGGGCACCACGAGGGACAGCAAGCAGGAACTCCGCCGCGCAACACCGGCCCCCATCTCCATCCATGCAAAGCGACTGGCCGCGGCTGCTGATTTATCCGAGGCTAAGGCGAAGCAGGTTCTGCAGGACTTTCTCCGCGAAGCCAGCGGCGCCAAGATTAACAATCGCACGCCATTCGCCTTTAAGCTTCATCAGTTCATCAGCGGCCCCGGTTCAGTTTCGCTCTCACTGGAACCTCCCGGTCAGCGAACCATAACGCTGGAATCCCAGACCTACATTCCCGGACGAACAGATAGAGCCCGACTCTTTACAGCCTATTTCTGCCGCGAGTGTGGACAGGCTCACATACCGGCATGGTACGACCGGAAGGAAAAGCGCTACACTCCGCGCTCGCCAGATGATACTGTCGTTGGAGATGAGACTCTCAGCCAACTGGAGGCCTGCATCCTGACTCCCGTCCTCAGTGCTGAAGAGGAGCACGCTTTCGATCCTGAGGATCTGGAAACCTTACCTGAGGCGTGGCTCGAAGAGCGGCGCGGCAAAACGGTCGTTAAGCGTGACAAAAGGGCACTCATTCCGCATCAAGTTCAAGTGAACGTACGTGGCACCACGGTGGACGAAGAAAACGCGCCTTGCCATGCTTTTTATCAAACGCACCACAAGTTTCCCTACTGCGTACACTGCGGCAACGGGTTTGAAATGCTGGGCAAAGTAGGCAACCGGATCTACGGTCTGTCGATCGAAGGGCGTTCTTCCGCCTCCACGGTACTGATGCTCTCTGCGCTCAACCTCATGCAGGAAGAAATCCGTAATGAGAAAGATGAAAAGCATCGTCAAAATTTGCTGGATGTATACAAGATTCTCGGCTTCACGGATAACAGACAAGACGCCGCCCTGCAGGCCGGGTTCTTTAATGACTTTGTACACACCGCTCTACTACGTGCTGCACTCATCCGCGCTCTATCGGGAGCGACGTCACCCATGGGCGAGACAGAACTTCTGGCCGCTCTGCAGGAAGCCATTGGGGTGGATAAGGTGTTTGAATCCAGTAGCCAGACTTCATACAACCTCCGCGACTGCGTGCTGAGTGACCCGGAGGCCAAGGGCGGTCTGTTGAGGAAAGCAGCCGATGCCATGCGCTTCTATCTGGGCTTCTCCCTTATCACGGAACAGCGCTACGGCTGGAGACGCAACAATCCCAATCTGGAGCAATTGGATGTCCTGCACATCAGTTATCAGGACATCGAGAACGTAGTCAAAGAGCCCGGCATAGCACAAGAGTTCCCCTCCTGGCGCAACCTTGACTCCACCAGCCGGGTGAAGATCCTGACCACGGTATTCGATACCATGCGCAGCAAGCTCTGTATCAGTTGTGATTACCTTGACCACACTAAGCAGAGCGATTATCTGACAGATTTGAGTGGTCGTCTCAAGCCGCTCTGGACACTCCCGAAGGAGCGACTGTCCGGCAGTAGGTTCAAGGGCAATCACCTCTCATTCAGCAAGGGGAAGAAAGATAAGTTCGACTCCAGGACTCAGCGTAGCGTTTCACTTTCCCCGTCGTCCGGTATGGCGAAGGAATTGAGGAAGTGTCTGGATGGTACCGCCGACGCGGACTTCTGGAAGGGAAACTTCCAGAAGCGAAACTACTCAGACCTCGTGCTCTGCATCCTGAAAGCGGCGAAAAAATACGGCATTGTTGAGGAACGTCACGATGATACGTGGGTTCTCGATTCTGGGGCCATGCGGTGGAGTGTTTCCGAACAATCTGATAAAGCACTTAAGGAAAATTCCTTCTTCTACGAATTGTATCAACAGATGGCAGAGTTGCTGGGCACCCCTGACCACGGACTGTTCGGACTCGAAGCACAGGAGCACACAGCACAGGTGGACAGCGACAGCCGCGAACTGCTTGAAAAACGCTTCCGCAATGACTCTCCAGAAGAGCGATTGCTGCCTCTCCCGCTCCTGTTCTGCTCCCCCACGATGGAGCTGGGCGTGGATATTTCATCGCTGGACATTGTCTATATGCGCAATGTTCCGCCCACCCCGGCCAACTACGCCCAACGAGCCGGGCGAGCCGGCCGCTCCGGGCGTGCGGCTCTGGCATTGACCTACTGTGCTGCTGCCAGCCCCCACGACCAGTGGTTCTTCGACAAGCAGAACGAGATGGTCAGCGGCACCGTGAACCCGCCGGCGCTTGACCTCTCGAACCGCGATATGGTGGAAAGTCATATCCGCGCCATCTGGCTTCATGCGGCGGAGTACCAGCTTTCCGGCTCCATCACCGAGATTCTGGATTTATCCGTGCGTGATGAATACCCAGTTCGCAAGGAGGTACGCGACGCTCTCTGCGACCCTACGGTAATAGAAAAGGCCTTGCCAGTAGCTCGGGAACTTATGGAATCACTGCTGCAAGGCAACAATCTTATCCCCGAAGGCGAAGAATACGATTGGGCTCGAGATCCGCTTTTCTGCCGAAATTGTCTGGAATCCGCATGGGACTTGTTCGATAGAGCCTTTGACAACTGGCGAGAACTTGTCTCATCCACTTACCGTCAGATGGAAGCCTGCAACAAAATCGTGCAGGATATGGCCGGATCCACTCAGGCAGAAAAGGATGCCGCCAATCGACGATACAATGAAGCTTATATGCAAATGCGTTTGCTGACCAGTGAGAACAGCTCCGCCAACAACGAGTTCTACTCTTATCGCTATCTGGCCAGCCAGGGCTTCATGCCGGGGTACGACTTTCCACGCCTGCCGCTGCTGGCATGGATCCCCGGCAAAAGTGGAGAATCTGATTCCCTGCGCCCGTTGACTCGTCCGCGTTTTCTTGCCTTGTCCGAGTTCGGCCCTCTGAGTCTCATCTACCATCAAGGGGCCATTTACGAAGTACATAAAATCAAGCTTTCTGCACGGGACAATCAGGTGGGGCAAAAACTACCCACCCGAGAGATTCAGGTGTGCTCACATTGCGGTCATTCTTTCTTCATTCCCACAGACGGAACGCCTCTCGATGTCTGTGAACACTGTCAGTCGGAATTAACCCAGGATAAAAACTCCATCCATAACCTGTATAAGGTGGAGACCGTGGAGACCCGTCGTAAGGAGCAAATCAACGCCATGATGGAAGAACGGCAGCGGCAGGGCTATGATCTCCAGACTTGCTACCGCTTTGCAAGCAGCAATGGCATGCTGAGCTTCTCCGAGAGGAAAATCTACCGGAAAGGTTGCGAGAACAAATCGTTGGGCTCCTTTACCTATGGTCCCTCTGCTACCTTGTGGCGTGTCAATAAGGGATGGCGACGCCGGGCCGATGCCAACACCTTTGGCTTCAATATCAATCCCACAACCGGGCAATGGTCCTCCGATGAAGAGACGAACCCCGATTTCGCGGATGACGATGCCAAGAAGGAGGAAAAGCCGCACCTTGTGCAGCGCATCGTTCCTTATGTGGAAGACCGCCGCAACGTCCTGATATACCAGCTCCCCGTCGCTTTACAGCATGAGGAAGCTGCCGCCACTTTGCAATCAGCACTGGGCGTGGGTATCGTGCGCACCTTTCAGATAGAAAGCTCCGAAATCATCGTCGAGGCCCTGCCGGACAGAGTCCACCGACAGAGTCTTCTACTCTACGAAGCCTCTGAGGGCGGAGCCGGCGTCCTCCATCAGCTCTTGGAATCTCGCGAGCGACTCCAACAGGTGGCAGCCAATGCTCTGCAAGCCATGCACTACAGTCTCCGGGATGGCGAATGGGTGGATTCTCATCAGGACAAGCCGGAATCAGAGCGCTGCGTATGCGCCTGTTACCACTGTTTGCTCTCCTATCGCAATCAGCCGGACCACGAGAAAATCAACCGCTTCAATCCTGAGGTGCTGACTCTGCTGAAAGTACTGGCCAAGGGTGACTTCCAAATCCTTGATCCTTCTCCAAAAGGAGTGCCTGAGACCGACGGAATTCAAGAGCTTCTGATTAAAGCCGGACTACCTCCTGCCGATGAGATTGAAAAGGAGCTTCCCGGAGGAGTCATTGCAGCAGCTTTTTATGCCAACGCATCTCTTGCTCTTCTGAGCGATCAATATATTGAATCTTCCGAAATGCTACTCAATCAATTCGGAATCATCTGTCTGCCGTTACCGACAGAGTGGTCAGATGCCGATATCGCCAACATTTCACAGTACCTCTCCTGATGCCCGTTCTCAACTATACCCCCGGCTCTCTCATCCGCGCCCGCGGCCGCGATTGGGTCATCGAAAGCGACTCCGCGCCGGATCTGCTGCACCTGCGCCCACTTGCCGGTTCCGCTGCCGAATCCTGCTGGCTCATCCCCGCATTAGAACAGGAGGAGGATGCCCCGGCTTCTGCCGTGTTCCCGCCTCCCTCACCGGAGCACCGTGGCAACCGTAACGAACTGGGCTTGCTGCAGAGCGCCATGCGTATGCGTATGCGTTCCGGCGCCGGTCCTTTCCGTTCCTTCGGCAATATCGCCGTGCAGCCGCGCATCTATCAGCTGGTACCCTTGCTCATGGCTCTTCGTCAGCAGGTTATTCGCTTGTTGATAGCGGATGACGTGGGTATCGGTAAAACCATCGAGGCAGGGCTTATCGTGCGCGAACTGCTCGACCGTGGAGAAATCAGCCGTTTCTCTGTTCTTTGTCCGCCCAATCTGGCAGAACAATGGCGCGAGGAATTGCAAACCCACTTCAATATCCGAGCGGTAGTCATCACTTCTTCCAGCATCACCCGACTTGAAAAACAAGTTCCTCCCGGTCTCTCTATCTTTGAGCACCACCCCTATACCATCATCAGTCTGGACTATATCAAGAGCGACCGCCACCGCGCCACCTTCCTGAACAAGGCCCCGGAATGCATCGTGGTGGACGAGGCCCATACCTGCACCTCCGTCACCGCCCGCAACCACCAGCGATACGACCTGCTTCGGACGCTGGCAGATGATACGAATCGCCACATACTTATGCTCACGGCTACGCCGCATTCCGGCATTGAGGAGGGATTCTACCATTTGCTGGGTCTGCTGGACCGTAAGTTCGAAGTCATGGGTGGAGTCGGTCAGCATCAGCGTAATTCCCTGCGCGAGGCTCTATCCCGCCATCTGGTCCAGCGCCGCCGCAAAGATATCCAACGCCTCTGGAAAGAGCAGGACGTGCTCCCTGACAAGGAGACCGTGGAAATGACCTACCGCCTTACCGGACCATGGGGTGATTTTTTCGAAGAAGTGCGCCAATACTGTTTGCACGAGGCTCAGTCGACCAATAATCGCATGATTTGGTACGCCATGCTGGCCATGTTGCGCTGTATCTCATCCAGTCCGGCCTCCGCCGTGTCCGCTCTGGAGGCTAAACTGCGCGGCGAACTCCCGCCGGAATCGGAGGAGGAGTACACCTCCCACCTTGCAGACCCTTCCGATAACGACTCAGAGGACGACATCGAAGCACCCGCTCCGGAGATAGGGCGCGTCGAGGAATTATTGCGCAAAGCTCAGGATCTGAAACAAACCGCAGAGGATCCCAAGCTTGACAAGTTGCGCGTAGCAGTCAAGGCACTCCTCAAGGACAACTACCACCCCATCATCTTTTGTCAGTATATCAGCACAGCGGAATATGTGGCGGAAGCGCTGCAAAAGGCCTTCCCCAAGTATGCAATCCGTGCTATCACCGGCAAATTGTCTCCCGCAGAGCGTGCGGAAGAAGCGCAACTACTTATTGAACAGGAGAAGCGCATCCTTGTGGCTACCAACTGTCTCTCCGAAGGCATCAACCTGCAGAACGGCTTTGATGCCGTGGTGCACTACGATCTGGCATGGAACCCCACCCGCCACGAACAGCGAGAGGGCCGCGTGGATCGATTCGGACAGAAGAAAAAAGTGGTTCGCAGTCTCATGCTCTACGGGCAGGATAATCCTGTGGATGGTTTTATCCTCAAAGTCATCTTACGCAAGGCTGAAACCATCAGCAACGAGCTTGGTGTGCGCGTACCCGTTCCGGTGGACGAGAAGAAGACCGGCGAGGCCTTGGTGCACGCTTTGCTGCTCAACGATGAGAAACCGGCGGAAGCTCTCTCTGAGCAGATGGTCCTCGATTTCGATGATTACAACATGCTCGATATCGCATGGAAAGATGCCTCTGCTGCCGATAAGACCCGCGTCACCACCTTTGCGCAACAGGCCTTGCAGCCCTCCGATGTCATGCCGGAGTATGAACGCCTGAAAGAGCTTCTGGGTACCAAGGACGAACTGCGCCACTTCCTGCTGGAAACCTGCAAGCGCTTCAACGCAGCGCTGGAACCTCTGACTCTGGAGGAAGATGCTTACAGTCTGCGCCTGTCCAACCTGCCGGAGGGGCTGGCTCGCCGCTTAATGGAGAACGGCATCCGTGGCGACAAGAAAAACGCCTACCGCTTCAGCTTGCGCCCCGCTGGGTCGGAGCTGCCCTCAGTGTCCCGTGCTCATCCACTTGTTTCCACTATTGCGGACTATTTGGCAGAGTTGTCGCTGGACTCTCAGCCGGGCGAGTTTTCTCTCCCTCGCTGCGCTGTGGTACGCGTGAAGGATGCTGCCGTTCAGCAGCTCACCACGCTGTACAATCTGCGACTGCGCCACAATCTCACCTTCAGTAACGAGGGACGCAGCCGCCACTTCATGGCTGAGGAGCTGGTGACACTCATTCGCGTGGGCTCCCTGCCGCTCCGCTTCGCCTCCGGAGAGGAACAACGGCTCTTCACGACGCTGGCCCCGCAGGGTAATGTGCCGGAAGCGGTGGCCAAGGTACAGCTCACCCAAGCTCTGAACCAGTGGCAACATCTCCCTGTCGATGAGCTGCTGCAACAGCGTGCCAACGATCTGCTGCAGGACCATCTACGCGTGCGAGAGGCTGCTCGTCAGCGCTACGGCTCCGTCTCGGTCTCCTGCTGTACCCCGCCGGACCTCCTTTCCATTCTTATCTGTCAACCCGTTATCTGAACACTTCCATGAGTATCGCTCGCTACTGCAAACACTACAATTTGCTGTTTTCACCGGACCTCGTGCAGCGTGTTTACGAGCGACAGCCTAAGTACGCCGTTCGGGTAGAGAAAGGACTTTCCGTGCGCGATGAGGCGCAGCGAGCCTACCGTCTCGCGCGTGCCGCCTGGCATACGTGGCAGGCGGACGCTACCGAGACGCATCAGCGGCAATACATCTGCCATATTCTGGAAAAGGTACTGGGATACTCCCACATGACGGAATGCCCCACCGGCGGCATCGCCCCGGAGGTGAAGGACACGCAGGATCTGTTCGGACCCATTTTTAAGACCGATACAAACCCCGGAATGCACCTGTTCCCGATTTCTCTGCTATTGGGCGCCGGCACCAACAGGCCCGTGCTGCCGGTCATCATTGCCCCGGCAGATAAATCGCTGGATGACAAGATACGATTCGCCACCGGTCAGCACCTCTCTGCTACTCAGATGATGCAGGCTTTCCTCAATGCGTCTGAATACTTTACGTGGGCTATCGTCACCAATGGCTGCAACTGGCGCTTGCTGCGCGACAATCCCGCGCTCTCTCGCCCCTGTTATCTGGATATTGACCTTGACCGCCTGCTGGAGGATGAGGACAGCACCGCTTTCGACGGCCTTTTCTGGAATATGTTGCACGTTTCCCGCGCTGCCCGTCAGATTTCGGACAACGGCGAGACTTGTGTCTGGGAGTCATGGCGGCAGGATTTAGAGGAACACGGAGCCCGCGCCCGCGACGGTCTGCGCGAGGGTGTGGAAAATGCCATCTGCCAGTTGGGTACCGGTTTCCTGCGAGGGCATGGCCCCGGCAATGATGCTCTGCGAGCGGCCCTGCAAGATGGGACTTTCACCACACAAGCCTTCTATCAGGAGCTCATGCGCACGGTGTACCGCCTCATCTTCCTCACGGTACTGGAGAGCCGCAATATCCTGCACGAATACGACAAAACGCTCAGGGAACAGGCTATGCTCTACCACCGGGGCTACTCTGTTTCTCGTCTCATTAAGAGGATGCTGAGGGAGGAAGCCGATTCTCGCCACGATGACCTCTGGCAGGCTCAGCTCATTGTCTTCCGCTCTCTGGCGAAGGATGGCGGCGAACCCGCGCTGGCCCTGCCCGCGCTGGGCGGTCTGTACGATGCTCACCAATGCCAGCTGCTGGATGCCTGCCGCCTGCCGAACCGCGCTTTCCTTGCGGCGCTGCGTTCCCTGTGCTGGACGAATACCGAGGGCAAGCGCACGCAGGTGGATTATGCTCACCTCGGCGCGGAGGAGCTGGGCTCCGTCTATGAAAGCCTGCTGGAGCTTACGCCCCGTATCTCCACCGAGCGGCAGATTTTCTACTTCACAGGTGGCAGCTCCGACCCGGAAAAGGCCGCCAAAAAGCAGAAGGGCAATGCCCGCAAGCTCACCGGCTCCTACTATACTCCCACCTGTCTGGTAGAACAAGTGCTTAAGACCTCGCTCGACCCGCTGCTGGAGGACTGCTGCAAAAACCCCGTCTATGCGCAGCAGAAACTGCTCGCTCTGCGCGTCATCGACCCCGCTTGCGGCTCCGGTCATTTCCTGCTTGGCGCTGCCCGCCGCATTGCGGAGCGTCTGGCAGATGCTCGTACCCCCGGCCAAATGGGCGGCTCTACACCGGATGTCTTCCACAGAGCCATGCACGAGGTTATCCGCCACTGCATCTACGGCGTGGACATCAACCCCATGGCGGTGGAGCTTGTGCGCATGAATCTGTGGTTGGAGGGCTACGAGCCCGGCAAACCTCTCTCCTTCTTGGATGACCACTTGCGCTGCGGCAATTCCTTGCTGGGTCTTTTATCCGCAGAGACATTCATGCAATTCCCCATCCCCGGCGAGGCGTTCAAGCCCGCGCCCGGAGATGATAAGGCCGTCTGCAAGCAGCTTAGCGGCACGAATCGACAGAGCGCACGCGATTATATTAAATCGACTCTCACGCTTGCAGAAGCTGCAGACCTCAAGGAACTTGAATCTGCGTATTCTGAAAGCTCGCCCTCAGAGGTGCGTCAATACGCCGGGCAATGGCAGGAAATCATGCAGGAGCGCAATGCATCCAAACAGGCCGTGGCTGCCGATATCTGGTTAGGAGCTTTCCTCGTCCCCAAAAACAGCTCAAACAATGTGCCGACAACGGCGACCCTCAACAATTTTCGCAGCAATCCGTCCATAGCCAATGGCGATCCCGCCATACAAGCCGCCCGCCACGCCTGCCGCTCCGCCAATGCCTTCCACTGGTTCCTTGAGTTCCCGGAGGTGATGAAGAACGGCGGCTTTGATTGTGTGCTCGGCAACCCGCCGTGGGAGAGGGTGAAGATTCAAGAAAAGGAATGGTTCGCAGATACCTGTCCGGAAATTGCCGAATGCTCCAATACGAACACCCGGCGTCGCATGATTGAAGCCCTTTCAAAAGGGGAGCTTCCACCCATGAATCCGGAGGCCCAAATTGCGCTTTTTTCCCGTTTTCAAAATTCCCTGCGCATCACGGCTGCTTCAAGCGCCTTCGTCCATGTCGCCGGAGAGCAAGGCGGGCGCTTTGCCCTCACAGGCGTCGGAGATGTCAATATGTTCGCTCTTTTTTCTGAGACCGCTTACCGCCTGCGCAAAGACTCCGGCAGAGTCGGTATCATCGTTCCCACCAGCATCGCTACCGATGCTTCTACGCATGACTTCTTCAATCATCTTGTCAGTAACAAGCTGCTCTGCTCTGTCTATGATTTTGAGAACAGGGAAAAACTGTTTCCTGCCGTCGATAGTCGTCAGCGATTCTGTGTGTTATCCATCGCAAACTCCCCCACGATCGAGCTTGCATGCTACATGACGCATCCTCGGCAACTGAAAGAGAATGAACGCATTGCCACCATGCAGGTGGAGGACTTTGCGCGCTTCAATCCCAACACAGGCACTTGCCCACTCTTCCGCTGCGGTGCGGATGCTGAGCTGACGACAAAAATCTACCGCTCCGTTCCCATTCTCTGCAATGAGGAAACAGGTGAGAACTCGTGGGATGTATCGTTTAATCGTCTGCTTGATATGTCCAACGACAGCCACTTCTTCCACGAAACGAGGGAAGAAGGGATGCTGCCGCTGTACGAGGGGAAGATGATTCACCACTACGACCACCGCTTCAACACCTTCGAAACCACCGGGGGAAATGCGAAAGAAAACGAAGTAACCGCCGAGCAAAAACGCAACCCTCGTTTCGAACCCTCACCTCGCTACTGGGTGCGCCACGAGGATGTCCTGAGCAAGCTCCCGAAGTGTTGCAAGCAAGTCCCCGAGTGGTTGATCGGGTTCCGAGATATTACCAATGCCACGAATGAGCGAACGTTTATCGTATCGTTTATACCATTTTCTGCGGTCAATCACAAATTGCCATTGTTATTCCTTGAACATTCCCCTGAAATGCAATGCATATTTGTAGCAAACGGAAGTTCTTTGGTTTTTGATTATGTTGTACGGCAGAAATTAGGTGGAACGGACATGACATACTTTTACCTTAAGCAGCTTCCCTTTCTGCCACCGACCGCCTACAGCGAACAGGATCTAGCATACATCAGTCAACGGGTGTTGGAACTGACGTACACCTCCCACAGCATGCAGCCGTTGGCAAAGACGTTGGGCTATGAGGGCGAACCGTTTGCATGGGACGAGGAGCGACGCTCTAAGCTGAAGGCCGAACTGGATGCGTATTACGCAAAGCTGTATGGACTGACGAGGGAGGAGCTGGCGTATATCCTCGACCCGACGGTGAAGTATCCAAAGAAATGCCCAACAGTGACATTCCCCGGCTTACGTGCTAAAGAGGAGAAAAAGTACGGGGAATACCGAACGCAGCGGTTGGTGCTGGCCGCCTTTGATAACCTGAGTCAACAGGGAAAATAGGAGGGAAAGCAAAGCATGGACTCGATAGCCTTCGACACCTATCTCCGCACCGCTGCCTCGCGCAACGGTTGGGAGGTCTGCGAAAAAGACACGGACGGCGAGGGGTACCGGCTGAGTTCGACGGCGCACGAAGGGCTGTTGCACGTGCTGCCGGAAGGGGAGAGGTTTTGCATCATTCCCGCCATGGCGGAGGTGCAGGTGGTGACACGGGAGGAGCTGGGGAAGACATTGCGGGAGCTGGTAAAAACCGATACCTCCCCCAAGGGCACGCCGCCCCTGCGCACGGAGCGCGAACAGATGATTCTGGCTCGCACTGTCCAGCACCGCTACCGCAACGGATTGGAAGCTCTATGGGGCGGCAGGTGCGCCTGCACGGGCATCGGCGTGGCGGAGCTGCTGCGCGCGAGCCATGCCAAGCCATGGAAAGACTGCACGGATGCCGAGAGGGTGGATCCCTACAACGGCTTTCTGCTCGAAGCGCGCTACGATGCCCTGTTTGACCAGGGATATATTTCCTTCACCGATGAAGGCGAGCTGCTTATATCCCCGAAGCTGGCTGCGGCAGAGAGGCAGAAACTCGGACTCTTGCCGGGCTTGCATATCCACGGACTTTCCCCTCGGCACCTTCCGTATTTACACTGGCACCAAGAACACGTGTTTCTGGGGACTGAATAAAAGGAGGGGCAAAGACGATAGCACCCAGCAGCGCCTATGTACGATTTGGGGAGTTTCCGCGCTTGAGCGCGAATTTGGAGAACGGGAGGAGTCTTGGGGTCAGACCAGCATGATGCGAATCCTGGAAATCATCGCAGCTCCACACGGCTCGCACTTACGGAACTGCTGTCCAAATGGGCGAATCCTCATTGTATGGCGGTGCATTCAACTCCTCCGGTCTACCGACTCTGAAAAGACAATTCACAGTCTGTCCCTTCTTATTCTTTGCATTTTTTATCAATTCGAATAGCTCATTCCGATCCGGGGCAGAAAAGTTGGTGCGGAACAGATCATATTTCTCTCCCGGCTTAACCTTTTTCCCATCCGTCAGATCTTCGATAAAGAGGACGAAGCCGAAACCACCGCCGGGAATCTCGCTAATGGCGATTTCAATCGGATATGCCTGTCCCTCCCTAACCTCGAACACCTTCCCCGCAGTCAGCCCACCCAGCTCACTGTTCCACACCGCGAGTTCTTTGATATGAGAAACTAATTCATACCCCTCAAAGTTGGGGAGCTTCCCCTCTTTGATCTTTTTCCAATGCCTCTCTCGGTCTCCCATGCCGCTTATCCACCAGGCTTGTGGATCCTTTTCATCAAACAGCGAGGGAATGCGGTAGCCGGCCTCCAATACTACTTTGTGGTTGAAGCGTACGCCCAAATAATCATCCCCCGTACCCACGAACCGGAACTTCCCCGTCTTGGGCGCTCGCACACGCCCCCGGTATATGGCTATCCAGCCGCCGTCCTGGCACACATCATCGCACTGGAACGCGATAGGCCCATAAACCGCGGCTGCCATAGGTATGTAAAAACTCGAAGCGTAAAGTTTCTGTGGCGATTTGTAGTAACCGGACAGGGCCGCAACATTCCAGTTCTTGAAAAATTTCTGAGCCTCGGCAGCAAAAGCATGCTGGTTCTGCACCTTGAGCTGCTTGTATGGCTTCCCCTGAGCATCTACCAGGGGATTCCCATTTGCATCCTTCGTAATGATCGTAGGAATTTTGGAAGGCGCTCCACTCCGTGTAAGCTTCAGGTCGTAGAACGTTCCCTCGAGGGAAGAGCCGCCGGATTTACTGGAACCAAGACCGGCGCCGGCACTGCCGAGCCCCTCGCCGAGGTCGGCATCAATATCAACGGAAAGGTCTGTTTCAGAGAACTCAAATTCACCGGTCGTATCCAAGCTCACAGGCGCCGCCACAGCTCCCACAGCATTTTGCGCCACCACAACGCTGGGTGTCACGTTGGGATTCGTTGTCGCCACTTTTGCCGAGAGCTCCTTTACCGTGGGATTTTCCGTGGGGGGGCCGTCGTCAGCCGGCGCCGTATAAGCAATGAATTCTGCCGGGGTGTCCCCCTGAATCATGATGATTGTAAAATAAAGGACACAGCCAAAACCTAATAGAAACCCTGCGCACACTGCGAAGGATATCAAACGGCTCATAAATGCCGCTTTTTTCAGCTTCTCCAGCGCCTCATCGCTCATCTGAATGTGTAGTGCCATAACGTTTCGGTTGGTAAGTGTTCCGCTAGTCTCTATTCTACCCTCTTTTTCTTGTTGCGCCAGAAAAAAAATCAGGATGGATTGTTACAGATGTGTTACACGCGAATTCGGTACGTAAACGGTAATATCAGTCAATAAGATCATTTTCCCCGTTGGTCAACTTCTCTCAAATGCGGTTGCCCTGTAGAGAGGGGGCTTCTTCTTGCTATTTTGGAAGGATACAGTACAATACAGGTCATGAGAAAAATTTCCTGGCTCCTGCTCATTCTGCTCGCTGCCGCAAGTGTCGTGTGGCTGAGCTTGCCGGATTTTAATCCACGGCAGGCCGTGCTGGGGGATTGGCGTGAAACAAGCAGCAAAATCCGCGTGGAAGTAGAGGAAGGTCGTGCTGCCTGGCGTGGGGCAGGCCGAGGCAGTGTACGCTATGAATGGCTACAAACGGCGGACGAGCCCTACCGCGTGCGTATCACCCATGGCAGGTGGGAGGTCGAAGCAAACCTGACTTTCTCCGGAGATGACGAGTTCGTCCTCGAACCGGAGATATGGGAACAACTTCCACCGGATGCACAGAGCATGCTGGGAGAGATCAACCGTCGCAACGGACGTTCGGAACGCGAGTTCCGCTTTCTTTTTCGTCGCAACAAAAAACATGAGCACTAAATTTGCAACACCCGACGTAGAAGTCATGGCTCCCGCCGGTTCATTTGAGAGTCTGGCGGCGGCTCTGCGCGCCGGAGCTGATAGCGTCTATTTCGGCATTGGCCGGTTCAACATGCGCGCCCATGCTGCGGCAAATTTTCGGGAAAAGGACTTACCGAAAATCGTACGACTCTGCCATGCCTGCCATGCTCGCGCGTATCTCACCTGCAACATCGTGGTGTACGACGACGAGGCAGCAGCGCTCGATGAGTTACTTCTGGCGGCGAAGACAGCGGGAGTGGATGCTGTGATCGCAGCGGATATGGCAGTGGTACGAAAGGCTCGAGAGCTGGGTATCCCGATCCACCTATCGGTGCAGGCGAATGTGTGTAACACCGAAGCTGTGAAGTTTTATGCAGCGTACGCAGATGTAATGGTTCTCGCGCGAGAGCTGCGACTCAGCCAAATCCAGCACATCGCCGAATCGATTCGGAGCGAAAAAATATGCGGTCCGTCCGGGGATCTCGTGCGTTTGGAACTCTTTGCCCACGGCGCACTCTGCATCGGCATCTCCGGACGCTGCGGCATGAGCCTCGCCGCACACAACAAGAGCGCCAACCGCGGCGAATGCTATCAACTTTGCCGACGCCGCTACCGCGCAGTAGATGTTGACACCGGCTTCGAATTAGAGGTGGACAATCAGTACATCATGTCCCCGCGCGACCTCTGCACCATCCGCGTCCTGGATCAATTGCTTTCTGCGGGAGTCTCTGTGCTGAAACTGGAAGGGCGAGGACGCTCCGAAACCTACGTCTCCGCTGTCACCGCGGTGTACAAGGAAGCCTCACAAGCCTGGAAAGGAGGCGAATGGTCAATGGAGAAGGTGAAAGACTGGGAGGAACGGCTGAGACTCGTTTTCAATCGTGATTTCTGGCATGGCGGCTATTACCTGGGTGAACCATGGAAGATCTGGAGCGGCTCCGCCGGTTCGCGTTCCCCGGAAAAACGCGAACACCTGGGGCGTGTCCTGCGTTTCTTTGCGCAGCCGAGTGTGGCTGAAATCTCCATTGAGGCAGCGGATCTTTGCAGCGGAGCAGAAATTGAAATCACCGGACCCACTACCGGCGTGCTGCGCCATAAGATTCATTCAATGCGCTGCGATGACGCCAGCGGTGTGGCTCAAGAAACAACATCAGTCCCAAAAGGCGCCAGGGCTCTCATTCCCCTGCCCCAAAAAGTACGCCGTGGCGACAAGGTTTTTCTCATCACCAAACGACATCTCAGTTGAAAAGTGTCACGATGGGCAGAATTTATTTGAATGAATGAGCTCGTGCATGCGTCTCACAAACTGCGTCAGGTCGGAAGATGCAGCTTGAAAACGAACAACATCGTGCTATCCTAAACGGGAAAAGATTATGAATACACAGGAATTCAATGAGGAGATCGCACACCGATCCGGATGGGTCAGCGCTGTCAAAATTGAGATGGGCAAGGTTGTGATCGGTCAGCAGCAACTTATCAACCGTCTTATCTTGAGCTTATTGTGCAAAGGACACGTGCTACTGGAAGGGGTACCGGGTTTGGCGAAGACCCTCTCGGTGAGAGCGCTAGCGGGAGCATTGCATGCAGGGTTCTCTCGCATCCAATTCACACCGGATCTTCTGCCGGCAGATTTGATCGGCACAATGATCTATAATCCGGAGGAACGCCAATTTGTCCCGAAGAGAGGTCCCATCTTTGCCAACCTGATCCTGGCAGATGAAATTAACCGGGCGCCGGCAAAGGTGCAAAGCGCCCTGCTGGAAGCCATGCAGGAAAGGCAGGTCACACTAGGAGAAATGAGCTACAAACTCCCCGATCCCTTCCTCGTCCTTGCCACACAAAACCCAATCGAACAGGAGGGAACCTACCAGCTTCCGGAAGCACAACTCGACCGCTTTCTATTCAAAGTCCTCGTGGATTATCCCTCACGGGATGAAGAGTTGCAGGTACTGGAACTCATGGGCAACACCGCCGCAGCGCCCACCACTCAGCCCGTCGTGCATCCCGAAGAGATTGAGCGCGCACGGGAGCTGGTGGATCGCATCTTCATCGACCCTGCCGTGCAACGCTACATCGTCGATCTTGTGCGGTCCACACGCGCGCCGGAGAAGGTAGATCACTCGCTGGCCGGTATGGTTCGCGCCGGCGCCTCTCCTCGCGCCACCATCAATATCGCACTTGCGGCAAAAGCGCTTGCTTTCACTCGTCAACGCGGTTACGTCACTCCCCAGGACGTCAAAGATCTCGCCCACGATATCCTGCGCCACCGCATTTTGCTTTCGTACGAGGCAGAAGCAGCGGGAGTGGGAGCGGATGATGTCATTGAGCGAGTACTCTCCAAAGTACCTGTTCCCTGATAAACGAGCGGGACTTTCCAACGGTGGTGAACATGGACAAAACGCACGAGATCATGCAGAAGGTACGCCGCATAGGACTGCGCGCGCGGCGTCTCGCTGTCACCAGTTTCGCAGGCGAATACCGCTCAGGCTTCCGCGGACAGGGGCTGGACTTCGACGACTTCCGCGAATACACCCCGGGAGACGATCCTCGCTTTATCGACTGGAAAGTCACGGCTCGAACCGGCACACCGTACGTGCGCAAGTTCCATGAGGAGCGCGAGCAAGTGCTCCTCATGGCAGTGGATGTCAGCAGCTCCATGCACTACGCCGGACCAGGGAGTGAGGACACCAAACTCGAGTATGCTGCACAAATCGCCGCCGTACTATCCTATAGCGCCGCGCTCAATGGCGACAAGGCAGGCCTACTGCTCTATGGTAGTGGGAAACGCCTCTATCTTCCCCCCGCCAAGGGAACCCAGCAGTGCCTGCGCATTGTGCGAGAAATTCTCATTGCCCCCGGCGGCAGTGACGATTCCTTTGAACACCTGGCTGAGGAAATTTTGCGCACCCAGCATAAGAGAGCGATGCTCGTGATCATGAGTGACTTCCTCTACCCGGCAGACAAACCGGCAACGGGGCAGCTTGCCTTCCGACACGACCTCATCCCTATTCGAGTGAACGATGCAGTTGAACTCAATCTTCCGGAAGCGGGGATGGTGGATCTGATGGATCCCGAAACAGGGCATCAGGTACGCATTGACCTTGGCAACCCTGCCCTGCGTGATACGCATGCCAAAGCCCTACGCTCCCACTACGCGGAATGGGATCACCTCTTTAACCAACTCGGAGTCGATCATCTTCCACTGCGCACAGACGAAGACTACTTACCGCCGATGCGTCGTCTCTTCAAACGCCGTTCCCGCCTTATCGTTCGCTGATTTCCCTATGCTTCAGCAGGAAATAAACATTCTTGATTCTATTCCGCAGCTGGATTCTGAGCTGCCGGCGGATTTTTTTGCAACGGATTCGGGATGGTTATGGTGGATAGTGGTTGCTCTTGCGGCAGCGCTGATGCCCATCTTCTATCTGTTGTGGCGCAGAAAGCGCCATTCTGCTCCCCAGCCCCCGAGCGCCGAAGAAGTCGCCTTCAACTCCCTCCGACGGCTGGAAGAGGAGAGTAGTTCCCTGCGCGAGTGCAGCCTGCAACTTTCACTCATTCTGCGCAACTACCTGCGAGGCCGTCTGCAGGATCCCGCCTTGTACGAAACACATGAGGAATTCAGTCAACGCATCGACTCTCTCGCCGCTGTTCCTGCAACGCGACGGGAGGAAACGCGGAAATTGCTGGAGGAACTCGCAGAACTTAAATACAATGCGCCGGATAATGAGCACATGGATGAAAGAACAGCATCCCTCATCGCTCGCACACGCGATCTCATTGAAAAAGTATCCGTCACTCTCCAGGAGCAAGAAAATCGCCCCTCCTCGCTGCATGCTCCCCTGCTCTCTCTCACTTTACCACTCGCAGCAATTCACGATGCGAGCACGCGGGACTTCACATGGGGAGAACCGAGATGGCTATGGGCGTTGCTCGTGCTGCTGCCTCTTCTGCTGTTGCGACGCAGACGAGGGGCTGCCGGAAGTATCAGCTTCCCGACACTGCCGTTTTTAGGGCGCTTTGCGCACAGTCCTCATTCCCTGGTTGGGCATCTTGGCCCCTTATGTGCAGCTCTGGCAGCGGCATGTGTTATCCTCTCCCTCGCGCAACCGAGATGGCGGCTGGAATACGATGAAAATAAGGTAAGCGGAATCGACATTATGATCGCATGCGACCTCTCCGGGTCCATGAGCCTGCGAGACATGAGCTTCTCCGTTCAGGATAACCGGGGACGCCCCGCGCGCGCCATAGTGGACCGCCTTACCGCGGCAAAACACGTCATTTCCAGCTTCATTGCGGGCAGACCGAATGATCGCATCGGTCTTCTTGCCTTTGCCGGACGCGCGAAACTGTGCAGTCCGCTCACGTTGGATCATTCGATTCTCAACTATATCCTCAATCAATTTTACCTCGCAGAAGAGGGCGGCTTCGGGCAGCAGCCGAAACCCGGCTACATCGAACCGGACGGCACCGCCATCGGCACTGCCATAGCCGGAGCTGCCACGCGCCTGGAGGAACGCAAGGAAACGAAATCCAAGGTCATCATTCTCGTCACTGACGGCGTCAACAACAGTGGCAGTATCTCCCCCGTGGATGCTGCCAAGCAGGCCGCGCGACTCGGCATCCGCATCTTCACCATCGCTATCGGACGGGATGAACGTCTTTCGCACTACACGGCAGATGTAGATACTTTTGATGAGGAAAGCCTGCGTGAGATCGCCTCCGTCACCGGCGGGCGTTTCTACCGCGCCAGCAGCGGGACACAACTGAAAAAGGCCTTTGATAACATCGACAGCCTGGAAAAAACGGATGCCACCCGCCGCAAGCTGGTGAGCTACGAGGCTCTGTTTATGTACCCGTTGCTGCTGGCATCCCTACTCCTGACAATGGGTTCCATTCTAACCTTGGTACGCCCCCATCCCGCCCCATGAGCTTTCTCTATCCGCAAGTTTTGATCACGCTGCTTCTGCCGGCTCTGCTGGCGGCGGGTTACCTCATGGCATGGCGGCGAAGAAAACAAAGTGCGCAACTGCTCGTCTCCCCAAAGCACCCGGAGCTGATACAAGCGCGACCGATATACCGCACCCTGTTGCCGAATACACTGGCTCTTCTCGCGCTTGCAGGCATTCTGTGCGCCCTGGCGCGTCCCATCAATGGCTATGAACCGGGAGAGGGCACAGCGAGTGGTCGTAATCTACTCATCGCACTTGACATCTCCCGCTCCATGGAAACACAGGATGTGAAACCTTCCAGGTTGGAAGAAGCCCGTGCGGCGGCGTATGAACTCATTGAGGCGCTCCCAACAGATAAGATCGGACTCATCGTCTTTTCCGGCGAGGCGGATCTCGTGGTTCCTCTTACCTACGACCACACGGCTCTGCGAGATACGCTGGAGCAGGTGAACCGCGGTTGGGCAGGTTACGGAGGCACGAACTTTGGCTTGCTGCTGCGATGCGCGCTGCGCACTTTCGCACGCAACGCCCCGGATGGTGCAAATGCTCTCGTTATCCTGAGCGATGGAGAGGACACTGTGGAATCTTCCCCTAATGCGGTGGAGGAAGCAAAAAAGAACAACATGCTTGTCATCACCGTAGGCATCGGCACTCCGACAGGTGCCCCCATCCCCGACCCCGAAGGAGAAAATAACCTTTGGCAAAATGCGGATGGTAAACATGTCATCAGCAAGCTGGATGTCAAAGCTATGCAGAACTTTGCCCAATCCACCGGCGGGAGTTTCCTTACAATGAACTCCGGAGCGGATCTCACCGCTTTTGCTCGCGAGACCGCTGAAAAGCTTGCGCGACATGAGGAATCTTACGCCATTGGGAATTCGCCGCGAGATCTCTTTGCGTGGTTTGCCTTTCCTTCTCTACTTCTCATCATTATTGCGATCCTTCTGCGCAGTGAATGGCGAGTGCCGCGCAAACTCATGCCGGTGCTTTTTCTTCTCTGCCATCCCGTTTCAGCAAATGCCGCAGAAGAGACCGCGATTCCCACTCCGGCAGAGGCATACGAAGCCGGGTTGCATGCCATGCAAAGTGACAAAACATCTGAGGCACAGCGTCTTCTCTCCGATGCTTTGCTCTCGAAGGACAGCACTTTGCAAGCCGCAGCCCACCTCGCCTTGGGCAACATGCAAACCCGCGCTATTTTCGACCGTCTTCGGCAGCTCTATGAAGTATCACCGGATGACACAGGGGAAACTACAAAAAAACAACCATCGCCGGAGGAGCTGCAGAGCATTGTCGACGAGCTCAAGAAATGCCTCGCCCGGTATAAGGACGCTCTCCATGTTGCCCCTCAATTCGTTCCTGCTCAGAATAACGCTGCAAAATTGCGAGAGCTCATCAAAAAACTAGAGGAGGAAATTGAGCGCCTGAAACAGCAACAACAGCAACAACAGCAACAACAGCAACAACAGCAACACAGCGATCAGCAGGATCAGGATCAACAGCAACAGAAACAAAACAAGGATCGAAATCAAAATCAAGGAGAAAGTAACGACCGTCAGGATCAACGGGAGAGCGAGAACGATCAGCAGGAACAGGGTCGACAGAATCAGCAGGACTCCGGCGAGGATCAACGTGACGAGGAGGAAGAACAGGGGAAAAATCAGCAGCAGCAAGGTAAGCAGGCCAAAGAAGATCAACAAAACCAGGGAAACGAGCAAGATCAAAAAAATCCACAGGACGCTCAACAGCCGCAAAATGATCAGCAACAGGATCAAACTAACTCTGAGAATCAGCAATGGGGGCAACGGCAAGATCAACAAAGTAAAGATCAGCGGCAACAGCCGAGCGGTTCCGACAAGGGGGATCAACAAGTGCAGGCAGCGGAATTGAGTGAAGAGGAGAAGGACAAACAACGCGCTGCCGGCATCCTGCGTATGCACACGGATGAGATGGGAGGATCTCCTATTCCACATCGTGACCGCCCCACACGTCCACCAGACAAAGACTATTAATTTCTTTTTCCCATGAATCTCCTACATAAAATCAGCCTCTTAACATTCCTCATTGTCGCGGTAGTTTTCCGTGCGACAGCAGAGGTGGTGCCGATGTGGTCCACCGGTGTCGCTGTGCCCGGCGAGCAGATTATGCTCTACCTCGTGGATGCTGAACTCAACGAAGACACGTTCAGTCTGTCGAATATCCCGCAGCCCCGTTCTGCCACGGTGCAGCTTCAGCAGCCAACTGCCGGCGCCAACCCCCTGGATCCGAATCGTGCAATGGTAGAAATTCTGCCCATCCTTGTGCGACCGGACAAAGCCGGCACTCTGGATTTAGGAGAGGTTACAGTTGAGTACCGCAGCGGACGCAAGCAAACGATCAAATTACCACCGCTGCAAGTGCTATCGACTTCTGAGATCAAATGGTACACGACCCCTGTGCCGTACGGCGCCTTGTGGTACACGACTCCGAGGGATGGTTATGTGCACCAATCTGTGCGCGCCGCGTTAAAGCTTTTTCTTCCTCAGGATTGTTTTGCTCGCAGTTTACCACAGCTGAATGCCGTAGGGGCAAAGGCAAGCACACTGCAACCCTCCCTTCAGGGCGTGGTTGCCATGGTGCAGAGTCGCCTCATGGAAAACACGCGCGCCTTTGCTCAAGGGAAGATGTGGTCCACAAGCGATTTCGTGGGTGAGCTCACTCCGTTCCGCGAAGGCAATTCTGACATAACCGGCAAAATACTTATTGCCCGACAACGCGGACTCTTCACCCTGGCACAGGAAGAAGTCCCTCTGCCAACGCTTTCTCTCTCTGCTCTGCCACTGCCGCCGGGCGCTCCCCCGCAGTTTGCCAACGCTGTAGGTAGCTACACCGTCTCTTCCAAAACTAACGCCACCTCCCTCGCGATGAATGAAGCAGTGGAAGTGGAAATCACCGTGCGCGGTTCCGGTAATTTGCAGCAACTTGCCTGCCCGCCGCCGGATGATACCGCCAATTGGAAGCTTGTCCCCGCCACGCGCAAGCCAATCGTCTCTGCCAGCGGAGAAACCGTGGGGATGATCTTCACCCAGCTCATGCGCCCGGTAGCGGAAGTGGACGCCATCCCCCCATTTGTGCTTAACTACTTTGACCCGGTAGCAATGTCCTACAAACGCGCTATCACGGCCCCCATCCCACTGCCCTGGCGAGAGACCGACGGCGAAGGAAGCGGCCTCATCACCCAGGCTGCAACTCCACCACCCGCCGGTAGCGTTCCTGTAGCGGAACTCACGGATATCTATGACTACCTGCCCATCCATGCTGCTCGCCGCGTATGGCAGCTTCCACGCTGGGTATTTTATCTGCTCTATCTTCCGGCTCTGATAATTATCCTCGTGCTGGTAATCAAAAAGCTGCTACGCCGCCTCGCTCTGCACGCTGCAGACCGCGCGCGAGAGCGCGAACTCACGGCTATCTCTCGCGAGCAGGAAGACCTCCCTTTCCTGAGACGCATCGGCGCATTTATCGAGGCCTCCGTGCCTGTCGAGGCGCGTGACGCAGAGACCGAGCAAATCCTGCAACGACGGGATGATGAAGCATTTCGTCCGGGAGCCACAGCCAGATTGGACTCCTCCGAACGTGCAGCCATGCTGCGCAGTGTGCGCAAGGCTCTTACTCGTTCAATAGGGAAGACGGCGCTTCTCCTGCTCGCTCTTCTACCGTTAGGACAAGCCACGGATGACCCCGCAGGCGAGGCTTACCGCAGCAAGCAATACTCCAAAGCCCTGGACACTCTGAACACGCTCCTCACCGAATCCGGACTTGACTCGCCAAACGCAGACATCGTCAACTACAACATTGGCAATTGCTTCTACCGTCTGGGCAAGCCGGGTCAGGCAGCCCTTCACTACGCCCGCGCTCTGCAAGCCAATCCTTCTTTCCCGGAAGCCCGCGCCAACCTCAATTTCATCCAGCGTAAGGAGGGAGCCATTCTCCCTATTCTCAGCGAACCGGATCGCATATTCACCCTGCTGAACTTCGACCAATTATGCACTGCCGGCATCGTGTGCACCGCTATTCTGGCACTTTGTCTGGCGCTATTGCTTGTGTGCCGCCGCGGACGCATCGTACTCATCACTCTCGCCTCCATCAGCACTCTCTTGAGTCTGCTCTGCCTGCTTGACTGGATCTATTACACCACGCGCGAAATTCCGGATCTGAGTTCTCTCCCTCCCAGGGATATCGCCTATGTGGTGCAAGAGGGCACATTACGACACGCCGCGGCAGAGGATGCGGCAAGTGTTCTGCGGCTCCCGCCTTCTACTCCGCTTCATCTGCTGGCGAAACGTGGTAGCTTCTGCTACGTGGAAACCACCACCGGGGTGCGTGGCTGGGTACCCACAAAGATTGTCGAGCCCCTCATGAGCGACGGCAGCGCCCCACGCATCCCCCTTTTCATCCAATTCCTTTAAAATAACGAAGCCACGGACTGCTTCCCAGCTGCGTTTCGACTGGACAGAATGCCCCGCGGCGGCTATACTTCAGTACGTATGAATCCTCCGGCCATTGCCATCGACGGACCCGCAGCCTCAGGCAAATCAACCGTTGCCAAGCTCGTTGCCAGGCAGCTTGGCTATACTTTTATCAACACCGGTGCCATGTACCGCGCCATCGCGTGGTACCTCGCTCAGCAGGGAGTCTCGGCAACGGACACGAACGCCGTCATCTCCCTCCTCCCCGGCATCCCTCTGCAATTCGGCAAGGAGGATTCCATTTCCACCGTGCTCTGCGACGGTAGGAAACTCACGACCGAACTTACGCAACCTGCGGTCAATGATTCCGTTTCCGTGGTCGCCGCCATCCCGGAGGTGCGCGCCTTCCTTCTGCAGAAGCAGCGCGAGTACAACGAAAGCGAACCTGTCGTGATGGAAGGACGCGACATCGGCTCCGTCGTCTTCCCGGATACTCCCTTCAAGTACTTTGTCACCGCCTCGCCGGAAGTTCGCGCCGCGCGCCGCGCCGCACAAGGGCTCACCGACTCCATCAGCGAACGCGACAAAAACGACAGATCACGCAGTTGCGCCCCTCTGGTCCAGGCACCGGATGCCCTGCTCGTGGACACGTCAAATATGACTATCGATCAAGTTGTGCAGCTCATTGTCAACGATATCCGAGTCAAACTAGCTCAATAAAAACCCATGAATCCTGTCTATTTCATCGGTCAATCGCTTACGCACGCTATCTACGAATCGCTCTTCAGCCTGCGTCTCGTCGGCTATGAAAAGCTCATACAGGAGGGTCCCTGCATCATCGTCGCAAATCACCAAAGTTTTTTGGACCCGCCACTGATCGGGGGCATCTATGAAACACCTGTTCATTTCCTGGCGCGAAAGACACTGTTTGATCCACTTTTCATGAAGTACACGCTTCCACTTTGCCAGGCAATTCCAATTGATCAGGCAAAACCGGATCCGGGGAGCATTCTGAAAGTGATGCGATTGCTCAAAGATGGCGAGCGTATCGTCATCTTCCCGGAAGGAGCACGCAGTCCGGATGGTAAAATCCACAAAGCAATGCCCGGCATAGGTCTCATCATCGGCAAGCTCGCTTCTGTTCCCGTGCAACCCATTCGCATTTCCGGTGCTTTTGAGTGCCTGCCTATTCATTCCTCCAAACTACGCTTCCGCCCCATCACTGTGAGCATCGGTAATCCCATTCCCTTTTCCTCGGAGGAACGTCGCGCCAAAGGTCGCCAGGCTCAGCTTGCCATCGGTCAGAAGATCATGGACGCTATCGGCGCCCTGCCCATCGAGATTTGAACCCATGCTGCATGCTCTGAGACTCAGGGATTTTCGCTGTTACAAACGCCTGAATTGGGAAATACCGCCCGAAGGTGTCCTCTTGGTCGGTTCCAATGCGCAGGGAAAGACAAGTCTCATCGAGGCCATCTGCGTGGCGCTCACCTTACACAGTCCACGCGTTTCTCACTTAAACCGCCTCGCACGCCATGGAGCCTCCGGCTTTGGCATCTCTCTGGATACAGATTCCGGGACACGCCGCCTCGTGTGGCAACCACGCCAAATTGACATGCGTGTTAATAACCATTCAAAACACGCTTACGCCGACTATCTGACCGGCGCGCCTCCCGTAGCCTGGCTCGGCAATCGCGACATGGCACTCATATATGGCTCTGCCGAACAGCGGCGAGATTTTTTAAATTTTCTCGGCATACAATGGCACCCTCTCTACCGGGGGCACCTGCTAGCCTATCGAAAGGCTCTACGCTCACGCAACCTCTTGCTCCGCAATCCGCACCCTCACCGGGACGTGCTGCAAAGTTACGCTGCCGTTATGGCTGAACACGGTGAAGGACTCATCCATCTGCGCCTTCAATTGCTCGATCTACTACGTCCGCACGTTTTGCAACACCACCGTGCAATTTCCGGAAATTCACAGGAGGAGGTAACCCTGCACTATGCAACAACTCATAAATCTCTCCTCGAGGAACTGGAAGACTGCCTGGAAAATGACCTGCGCTCAGGTTATACAACACTGGGTCCGCATCGCGACGACGTTGAACTACGCATCGGGGGACAACCCGCCGCAGGTTATGCCTCGGAAGGGCAGCAGCGCACATTGGCAATCGCCCTGTTGCTGGCCCAGGCGAGTCTTCTTCAGGAAGAAACAGGCCTGGCTCCCGTGTTACTTATTGACGACATCTTTGGAGAGCTGGATCCTATGAGACGTAAGGCAATTCTCAAAACTCTACCGCCGGATTCTCAGACTTTCATCACGACGACTCACCTGGATTGGATCGGGGAATCTCATCTCCCTTTGCCCGTACGGCGCATCGAAAATGCCGAACTTCAATAGTTTTGCACGGGAGAATCAGGTATTTCGTTCTCTTCCTCCCTCATGCGGGAACAAAAAGCCTGTACATCGTGCACATACTCCCTCCACTCGATCAAGCCCATCGGGGGCATTGGAGTCGGTATCAGCCTGCGAAAATTTTCCAAACGCTCCCGAGCTCTTCGCAGTACTTCTTCCGGCAGGGAAGAAATGACTTGCGCGACATCTTCCAATAGATCCGGCACACCGTGACATACCAGTGGCGCATCACATCCCGCTTGAATCGCCAGAACCGCTGCCTGCGGCACTGTGTACATCTCCGCGATGGCTCCCATGCATAAATCATCCGTTAACACGAGACCATCATATCCCAGCTGCCTCCGCAGGAAATCTTCCACCACCCCAGAGGAGAGTGAGGCCGGACATTCCGCATCCAGCCCCAGCGCCACCGGATGTGCCACCATGATAGAAGGAAGTTCATCCATGAGGGCGGCAAATGGAATGGCAGCACCATTTTCTGCTAGCAGCTGCTCTCTGGAGGCCCCTAACTGCGGAAGAGAAAAATGGGGATCCTGCCGGGCCTCCCCCATACCGGGGAAATGCTTGCCGCACGTGAGTATACCTTGCCGCTGCATAACCCGATTCCACACACCCGCATACGAAATCACCGTCTGAGAATCAGCCCCCCAGCAACGCCCACCAAGCGCATTCGCACGCTCAGAACCGTAGTCGAGCACCGGTGCCAACACAGTGTTCACCCCCAGCGTGTGTAAGCACCGGGAGGAATACAGCGCCGCCTGTTCCACCCAATGCGCATTAGCCGATGCTCCTAGTCCTGCAGCTGAAGGCAGTTGCACGCCGATAGCCGCTGTGCGAACAACACGTCCGCCTTCCTGATCCATGGCGATAATGGGTTCGTACACACCCGTCGTGAGCCTCCGAAGGGTGTCCGCAAGCTCACGGGTTTCCTCGTAGTCCTCGATATTCCGCGAGAAAAGTATGTAACCCGCCGGCTGCAGGCGCGAGAAAAGTTCCGTCTCGCGCATACTCAGCCGCGTTCCTTCAATGCCTGCGATGAGAGGCAGCATGGAGAAAACAATAATTATTTATCGCCGAAAATGCTCCCTCGCGTAAAAAGTGCATACACCGGCACGCCGCGCTCTTCAATTGCCTCGCGCCCCCCTTCCTCACGATCCACCAGCACCAGAGCCGCCGCCACCCTGCCGCCCTCCGCCTCGATAGCGTCGATGGCCTTAATGGTCGAACCGCCGGTGGTGATCACATCGTCCACCACAATCACCGCATCCCCCGCCTTGAAATTGCCTTCGATGCGTTTTCCGCGCCCATGATCCTTCGCCTCTTTACGCACCGTGAAAATACCCAGTGCACGCTCTTTGGCAGAATACATACCAATTGCCAGCGAAATTGGATCCGCTCCCATGGTCATACCTCCAATTGCCTGCACTTGGGGAAAGCGAGGCAGAATTTCGTCGCGCACGAGTTGCCAGCCCACCTCACCAATAAGGTTAGCGCCGTGTGCATCCAGCGTAGTTACTCGGCAATCACAGTACAAATCACTCTCTTTCCCCGAAGCAAGGATAAAATGTCCTGTCTTAATCGACTTCGACAACAACATCTCTAACAGCTCTTTTTTTGCATCACTCATAGCGCTTCCATTCTACCATCTCCGATCCCCTTGGCAAGTGTGTACTTCCCCAGGGTAGGGCAAACGCATTAGAAATGTGTTTGCCTATGTACGATTTTCGATGGTCAGGTTATGACTTAAAATTCGGCGGTGACGTCAAACGAGATTTGTTTATTTCTGATTTTTAATTATAGATTATTGATAATGTGTGCATTGCGCTTATTTTTTGATACGTATAGACAGTAATATACTGTTTATCCTGAGGTAGAGCCGAACTTTTTTTCTTTAATGAGGTCTTGACAATCGAGCATACATGTGCTAAAAGGAAGTTCCTGCTAGGTCGATAAGACCACACGTAAAAGAGCAGTCTTCGGACCAGGCTCGCGGTGCGGAGCAGGCGCACTCATAGGGGCAGCGGTTTCGCTGCCCCTTCCTTTTCCCTCCCAAAGGCTTTTCCTTAGCATACCAGCATTGAGTCCCCGCGGCGGTACACTCGTTCCATGGCGATGTAGCGCGTGCGCAGGAGCTCCGCCGAGCGGTGGCCCATTTCCAGCTGAAGCTCGGCGTAGTTGCGGAAGGTGGCCAGGTGATGCGTGGCAAAGGTGTGCCGCAGGACATCCGGCTGCCAGTCGGTGAAGCCGGCTTCCCGGTGCAGGCGCGCCCAGAGACGCCGCCAGTTCGGCGGACAAATCCGCTCGTCCTCGGTGCGCCGGATGCGCTGCAGGATGCGTGCCAGCGGCGGGAAGATGGTGACGTGCCGCGCGCCGCCGGTCTTGCTGTGGTGCGGGGCAATGCAGATGACGCCGGCGTCAAGTCGTACATCGCTCCAGCTCAAGCGTTCCACCTCATTCGGACGCACGCCCGCGTAGAGCATGATGGCGGTCGCGGCGAGGCAGACGCCGCCCTCGAAGATCTCGGCGGTGTGCACGAGTCGTCCGATTTCCTCTTTGTTCAGGATGCTGATGCGCTTTTCTTCAATGCGTTCCGGCTCCACCTTCCGCACCGGGTTTTCCGCGCACCAGCCTCGCTTACACGCCGTGGAGAAGACTCCGCTGAGGATGAGTCTTGCATTGTTCCTCTGGCGCGGTGTGTCGAATGCTTCTCGGATGTAGTCGCGGCATTCCTCGGCGGAGATGCTGCGCATGCGGCGATTTGCCAGTTTATTGCAGCGCTTCATGAACCGCTTCGTGATACCACGGAAGTCGCTCAACGTCCGTTTCCGTCGGTCTTTCCGCGCTTCCAGCGCTTCCTTCACGGCTCGGGCAAAGGTGACCGTCTTTTCGCGCCGTCGCAGTTCTTCCTCCCCTGCCGCGATGCACGCCATGGCGCGCTTCACGCGTCCCCTCCCTGCTTCCAGCGCTGCTTTCGCCACCAACGCCGCTTCCAGTACATCCACACCCGTCTGCCGCAACACCTCTACCGCCGCCAGCTCCTTCGTTCTATCTGATTTTGTTTTCATCGTAGTACGTATTTAGAATTCGTGTGCAAGAAAAATACGACAACCCAACAAAAATTACCAGATCTACATTTAGGGTTACCCTCCCGCAAGAAAGGGTAACCCGCAAGGACCAATAAAGCGCCTTATTTTCTAAAAGTGAACTAACTAATAATCAACAGAGGAAATCGAAAATTGTACGGATTCTAAATTCGGTATACTCCCGAGCAATGACGTGGAAAGTGTTTAAAGGAATTTGTTTTTTTGTCGTACTTTTTACTTGCGGAACGACTCCAGATTCGGTACACCGCCACTCAAAGATACCACCTACACAGAAAGCAACCTATGAACGAGCCTAATTCTGAAAGAAGTCATACCTCTAATCTCGAAGAATTGAATAAAACTCTGCAGAGGATTGGAGAGGAGAGCATCAGGCTTGAGGAAGAGTGGGGCAAAAGCCGACCCCTTCTTTGTTATGCTTTACATCCTGATGTACTAAGCAATGATGACTACGAAAAACTCCGTAATCTCATTGTCAACAAATCTTTCTACGATTTATTAAACAAATTTAATCCACACAGAAACTGCGAGCGCCAAAGAGGTATTATCGTATTTCTGATCCGAAAATTCTTCGAGGACTCAGATGGGAAGAACTGTTGGAAAGTATGGGGAGAGGAGTCTCCTGAGTGGAAGGGAAAAGTACAAGAGTGTTTCTCCACTTATGACGAACAGAATTTGATCGGTGAAAACGATGATAATGATTTAGCAGGTGAAAGCAGTTCTCTGCGTGAGTACCTAAAGTTCCATTGCTGGGCTCTCAAATGTGACGAAGAAAATGAGAGGAAAGGGGTATCTTCGACACGCATCAAGGTAAACACGGATTACCACAGCAAATTGGAGGGAAGTTGTGAAAGTGAGAAGATGAAAAGGATCTTGGAGGCAGACAGCAGAGACGAATGCGTCGGGGAGAGCGAAGATCCTCCTAAATACGTCAAGTGTCTCTTATCTGACTTCTGGCGGGAGTATCTTCTCTCCCTTTGTTGTATAGCTGCACTGGAAAATGACAAAGACGTTGAAGGACTCATTGACGATAATGAATGGAAATGGTTGAAGCCCTTGGTAGGTCGAGCACCGAGCAAAGAACCTACGGGAAGCTGGCGCTGGCACCTTATAGATTCACACGGCTACTACTACCTTGAATCACCTGTATTAGAGGAAGTGGAGGAGGAGAAGAATGTTCGATACCGGCAATCATCGGAGGATCCTTCTGACGATAAACGCGAAGTGCAACGAGAGGAAATTGATCCCACAAAAGAAACCGAAATTTTAAAAGGAGAAAAAACATTTGGGAGGATCGATAAATTAACCCCGATTAGAGGTTTTATACTGTTCCAGCAGATCATCTCTCGAAAGAAGGAGCCCGGCAATGTTGAGCTAGAAAGAAACAGTTCTTATCGAAAGGGATTCTATCTACTCCACAGAAATCCTGATGCTCCTCAAATCAATGTCAGAGACAATCAGGGAAGGAGTCGGGAAGCTACAGTAAAATCAGGGGCGTGTAAGGTAGGCGGTTTTGGGAATGGTTGGTATTGTACGGAGTACAAGTTGCCGGATTGGAGTAAGGAGGTGGAGGGAGGACTCCCGAAAGGATTGAGCCTTTACGTTACTGTTGGTGACGAAACCTGGCATCTCCTCGATCTTCGTGTGAAGTTCGAATACGATGTGTGTGGAGAACTGTGTCGTTCTAAAAAAATCCATATTGTTAAGCTAGAAGGAGATGATCGTGCCATCAGGATAAATACTATGAATCGGGAGGTTGAAGTTAAGGTCATAGAGAAGAAGGATCATATTCCTTGCGAACCTCCAACAAAGGAATCAATTAAACAAGGGGACAAACAACCGACCGAGGAATGCCACGTAATTCGTTTACGGGATCGTCATAGTTATGGTTACCTAGAGCTGGAATTATACTCAACTATTGATAAAGGCAAACTCGCAGAAATAAGAATCTACGTTCTCCCCAACCAGATGGGAGAAGCGTTTGGTGCTTGTAAGGGGGATGATTGGTATAAAAATATCTACAGACGTGGAGTAGAGGAATGGGAGGAGAAAGATCCGAATGGGAAACTAGGAAAAATCGAGCTCCCTTTGAGTGAAACAAAGTGGTGGTGGAAACGTAAAAGAGATGGGGAACCGATAGAAGAGAAAAAATATATTACATCATCGCTGCTTGAGCATGAAGAAGATGAGTTGTATTTCAGATCTCCGTACATGTGCGATTTGCGTTTTGAATGCGAGGGGGAGCAATTTACGCTTGAATCAGCCCAAAGCCGTAGGTGTCGGGAACTGGGATTCATACTTGATAATATAGGAGAAAAGGTAAAGGGGCGACACGATATTCGGCTACTGATTGTTGAAAAAGCGGGCACGGAAGAAAGACCAATACCTGTACTCGAAGCCCAGTACTTGCCACGCAAGCCTGAGGTTGATCTTGATAGGTGGCGAATCATCGGCCGGAATTTGGACGCCGCAACGGGACTCCTTGTTATTGAACACGAAAAGTTCTACTACTCGTCCGAGCAGGAAAAAGCTCATTACCGCATTGAGAGGGAGCTATCGGAGCTTCAATATGACCAAGAAGAGCGCATCATGCCACCCTTGCCGAATGATTGGTCGGATGGCTGCATCGTCTGTTATTTTGAAAAAGGCCGTGAGAATGCACCTTGGGGATGGGTGTTAAAGAATCCGGAAAAGAGGGACACTCTCTTTGAGCGGATTGAAAATATACCCGGTGCGTTATCAAACATCGCTAAACATTGGGTGCAGTGGACAAGAAATCATCCTCTCTACGACTACTTTCAGGATTTCATTAAGGATTATTGGGAACAATTGTCGAAAGAAAAGGTACATGAGCAAGGCTTCATAGACGACTGTCAATCCTTGATCGAATTACTGGATGATTTGGGTAAATTAAAACGGGATGGAAGGCCCGTTACATATCTAAAAAACGGATGTTACAGGCCATACATTTGTCAACGTGGCGGTGTTTCCGATGAGGGACACTTGTGCTTATATCAAGCAGAGTCAGGGGGATGTCATCCATATAGACCGAAAGGAAAATACTATCCTCAAGACATTTGTCTGCTCAGTATTAATAAAGACTGTAAAGCTCAACTAGAGAAAAGGCAATGTATCGAATTCCCTGAAGAGAAAATGGAGGAAATAGTAAAAGGATGGTTTTTGACTGGGAGGCAGGAGAAAGAGAATGAATCCATTGACTCTTATCATACTCGCACAGAAACAACCTTCAAAGAAATATGTAAGCTCTTTATGAAGGAGACGGCAGTTGAACGGATAGTTAACCTTATCAACGAAGGAGAGGATGATATGCTGAGGGGACGAATGTATGCCGTTTTCTTCGTCGCTGCTTGTGTAATATTGTATTGGGAGAAGGGTAAAGATTTTTCACATTTAGGAGAAAAACTTCCCCAAACTTTCATGGAGATTTTTAAGCGAGAAAGTGAGGCACTTAAAATCCGCGTGTGTTCTTTTATGCACCATCTTAAAAATTTAGCTTAAATACAAAAATGAATCCGATAGAAATAGCAGATAAAATTCAGAAGGCCCTGGGGAAGCAAGCAAACTATCTCAGGCCCGTTGGTGAACACTGTCCTCAGCTTGCTGATGAGATTAGCCGGTATCCATTTTGCAAGGCGCTCTACGTAGAACGAATTGCCAAGTACAAGCAGAGCTCTCATACCCTGGATGATCTCAAAGAGGAAGGGATTGTAGAGGAGGAAACAGCCAAGGCCTTTGCATGCTTCTTCGAGGAGGAACCGAGCAACTTTTATCCCTACATCCACCAGGAGAATGCCATCCGAGACACAAGAAATGGAAAGAATCTCATCGTATGTACGGGAACCGGTTCGGGTAAGACGGAAAGCTTCCTGATGCCTGTGATTGACGGAATTGTGCGCGAAAGAAAAGAGAAAGGGGAAAAATATAAAGAAGGCATACGTGCCATTATCTTGTACCCCATGAATGCGCTGGTTAATGATCAGGTAGCGCGAATAAGAAAACTCATCTCGAAGGCCCGCATCAATGACATAAAATATGTCAAGGATATCTCGTTTGGTATCTATACCGGAGACTTAAAAGAAAAAGAACTGGAACCAGTATGTCTTGACGTAAAAGAAGGCGAGTGTGGATGTGCCAAACATCGCCTCTTTACTCACGAAGAAACACCTCCCACGGAATACGTTAGTCGAGAGAAATGGAAGGAAAAGCCCGCTGACATCCTCATCACGAACTATGTTATGCTTGAGCAGCTCCTGCTCTCGCCGGACAAAAAGGGAATGTTCCAAAACAAAACGCTGAAATACTTTGTTCTTGATGAGGCGCACAGTTATGACGGGGGATTGGGGACGGATATAGCATGGCTCGTACGACGGCTTGTTGAAAGATTCCGATGCAATGGGGAAATCGGGGGTGAAAGTGACCAAACTCTCAATGTGCAGTACATTGCTACGACGGCAACCTTAGTGGATCAGAGTGAGTCCGATAGAGAGAAGGTGATCAAAGAGGAGTTTGCTTCCAAGCTGTTTCCGGCAATGCCAGAGTCATTTTCCGTGCAATTCGGTGAGGAAGAGCCGGACAACTACAAGAAGGATGACCGCAGCGACGGTCATACCGAAACTGTCAATAAAAGTGTGGATTATGCTGGAATTGTCGATAGAAGTCTGGAAAATGAAAATTTCTTGCAGGAGTATGTAAAAAGCATCCGAGAATGGAAGAAATCAAGCGAAAATCAGCAAGACAAGTGCATTTCTGCTATATGTGATATCATGATGCCGCCTCAGGAGGGGAAACCAACTCTTATGCAAGCAACTCAGTGGTTACGCTCCGTGCAGCAATGGCTTGACGAGTGGAATTTTCTCGTAGAAGAGGAAAATCATCTTGCAAACATCGACAAAGAATTGAAGCAACCTGTCGGCGACGCTATGTTTCTTGCGGAAGCTCTCGTAAAGTTAGGTCCGAGTTTCTCGCTAGCACCCAACCAAGGATCTATGAAAAAGCTGCGCGATTGTTACATGGATTGTGCTTGCAAACATAAGAAAAAAGTTGAGGATATCATCTCTCTTTACGTCTCGGAGAGGGAAAAGGATGATACAAAAAAAGCGTTGAACAAATGGTGTGAGAATACCGAGGATAACAAAGAAATTTCTGTAAGAAATTTTATCATCCTGTTGCAGGCAATCGTCAGTTTGACCAAAATTTCGGATGGTCGTGAAAAGGCGGACATACTTTTGGAGTGGGACAAAGAATTTATATCCTCTCTTGAAAAACTCAAGGAAAAATTAGTCGTCGCGCGGAAGAAAATTGCTACTTTAGAAGGGGAGCTTTGCCGTGTGTGGAGTCATGAATTAAAGGAGGACGGTGATTCCATCGAAATTATTGTTACCGGCGCATTGAAAAAGAGGGGAGAATTGGATCGGTGTGCCCATTTTTTTCAAAATCATAAAGACAAGTACGAAGGAAAATTTGCCCCGATTGGTATACGTGGTAGAGGCGAAAAGGATACGATCGAAAAATCCGTTTTCCCTGATCAAGAGGAAGCCGACCAGAAGAAGAATTTTAATGCTTTCGCCCAACTTCTAACTCTCACGCGCGAGTCCGGGCAACCCTTGATGAATTTACGTTTCCATCTTCTTACAACAGGAATTAGTGGAATCGCCGTATATTTTAAGAAAAACGAGAAAGGCGAGGCGGAACCTCATTTCGTCTTTGACGATGATCCTCATTTTGAGGATGAAACCTATTACGAGGGTGAAGAGAAGTATGCCTTGTTCACCCTGTCTATATGCTTTGCTTGCGGGTTCCCGTTCGTTCGTGGCTTTGCGCGTGAAAGAAGTAGCAAAGAAAAAACTATATCCCGATACGAGCTACACTCAGGGGAAGAAAAGGAGGATGGATACTGGATGTATTTTTCATGGTTGGGAACGGATGATGATAACAAAAAAATGATCTGGCTTGACATTCAAACGGGAGAATGCAGCGAAAAGGCGAAAATGCCCAAAGAAGGATGCTATGTTAAACTGTATAAATATAAAGAATTAGACAAAGAAGGCACTGTATATACATGCCCTGAGTGCGAGGGTTTTCGCATAAAAAGCGAAAAAAGCACAGCAGGAATCATTTCGCCGTATATTTCAGGTGCTTCAAGAGATAGAATTCGCATCTTGACGGAATTAGTGAAGAGTTCGGACCCCTCTATCAATGCCCCCGGAGTCATTGCCAAAGGTCGTAAGGTCCTCGCTTTCTCAGATTCACGCTCCGGTGCAGCACGACTTGCTCTCGACCTCGATTCGTACGTCGAAGAATCACTTCTTAAGCAAATATTGGTTGATATCTTACGTGAACAGAATAATTCAGGAGAAGAAGGAGTTCAATTCCTCTCAAAGAAGGCTAAAGGGCCTCGCAAGGGCACAAACAATGAGTTTAACAGTGAATTGATTGAGGAACTTAGCAAGGATAAAAACGATATACAAGAGGTAGATAAAAAATATGATTTCTCGCACTCGTTGCTTGCTCTCTTGTCTCCTCTGTATGATAAGATTATAAATAAAGACGCCAGCTCGTTGCTAGACAAAGAATGGAATGAGGAAAAAGAAGACAGTCATTTCTGTATACTCGCATCACTCTCTTTGCTAGCCTTGGGAGTGCTTCGCTCCAACCGACGGGATAGCGTGACCAGTGAGAAATTAAAATTGGTCGAGATTTATTCTCACGCTCAGACTTCTCTCGATAAAGGGGGGGCGCAAAGCAAGTGGAATGAATATATCAAATCCTTCCTCAATGAAGATGCTGCCTGCGAGTTTTTCAATTTTGTATATAAACGTATTTTCCGGACAGCCGGCTTATATTGCGAAAAATATGATACAGTAAAAGGCGATAAGTATGCCGAGGAAACGGATCAGATTTTGAATGGGTACGGATATGATCAGAGATATTCTAAAAAAGGGTACGTTTGTGAGAAGCCCAAAGGATCACAAAAGAACGGGCCTTTATACTTTATAGGTACGAGCGGAAGAAAAACAAAGATTCAAAAAGAATTGGAAGAATTGGAGAAACAGGGTAAGTTAAAGGATGATGTGGAGATTGATGATGTGCTTAAAAATCTATGGAACTTTATGGTATACAAGGAGGAAGATGAGGTCCCTCGTATACTCGGCTCTCACGATGGTAAGGTATACCTTCTTAATTTAGACGATATAAGGATAAAGAAAGGCGAAAATTTGTTAAAGTGTAAATCCAATCAGTCCTTTCCTGAACCTCTCGAACAGTACTATCGCGTAGAAGAACACACCGCGCAACTTGGAACGGAGAAGGGACGCATCTATCAAGACCTCTTTTCGACCGGCCGCATTAATGTCCTTTCGTGCTCGACGACATTTGAAATGGGTGTCGATCTTGGAAATTTGAATTGTATTTTTCTTTCCAATATGCCGCCTACGGTTGCAAATTACAAGCAACGAGCGGGACGAGCAGGACGCCGAGTTGGCTCTTCTTCCTTTGTTGTGACCTACATGGGGAAAGACAGGAATCACGATAAGTACTATAGCAATTGTCCGGAAGATTTACTTTTCGGGCAGGTAAAACGACCGATGATATACATTGATGAAGACGTGAGTCTCCGTGCAAAGCATTTTCGAGCAGAGGCGCTTGCTGACTTTTTACGCTACGTAAGCGAAAAGAAAAGGGAAATGACTTCTTGGCGCAAATGCGAAGTTTACTTTGGGGGGCAAGAAGGCAAGAATCATGATGGGCCTGATAACCTTATCGGAAGATATATCGCTGCGTGGTGTGAAGAAAAGGGAGAAAAGCTCCAAGAGCATTGTCAAAAAATATGCGGCGGGGGAAAAATAGCAATCATGAATCAAGAATATGGAGTCGCTGAAGATTTACGGTGTCAGTTGCAAGGGGCATTAGCCAACAATACGGAGATATTTGAAGATTCCAATATCTGTCGTTGGTTATCGGGACCTTACCTTCCGCATGATGATTTCAATCTTTGTGTTAAGGAACGATATGAAAAGGTAAATAAGTATAATGAAAAAGGAAAAGCAGATTTTATTTCCTACTTGTCAGAAAACCGAGTATTACCACGTTATGGATTCCCATGCAACGTAATTACACTCTACCCCGACCCCAACAAAAACTACAAAAATTCCTTAGAGGGAAGAGATCTATTCTTAGGAAATAGAGATCTCAACTTGCAGAGGGATGTTCGGCAAGGACTTTTTGAATATGCTCCAGGACAAATCGTTATTGCAGATAAGTGTAGGTATCAATCTTTGGAGCCGCTATCATATAGGGTGGGGGGATATACAGACGAAAAGAAGGATACGAAACTAAAAAGGAACGGCTTCGCCCTAGAAAACAACATCAGGTGTTGTGAGTGCGGTAACGATAGGCATTATTTTAAGGATGGAGCAAAATGTCCGGAATGTGGTAAAGTCGGCGAAGTGCAAGAAGTAATTGTGCCGGATGCATTCAGGGCGACAGGCGGGAGTAAGGCCGAAAGTTTTGTCACACCAAAAGCCTTCCCTAGAAAAATTGTTTATCCCGGGAGCATAGAAGAAGGCAAAGGACTATCGGTATCTGAGCATTGCCGAGTTTATTGTTCTGATGTCCGAGCTTTATGGTACATTAATGATCAATGCGAGTGGGAAGAGAAGAAGAATGGTCCTAAAGAAAAACATACTCTCTTAAGAGAAGTAAGCACGGATATTCTCCTCATTGGAAAGGAAAATGTTTCATCTTGCCCCGACTTGAATACTGAAAAGTATAGATGGGAATCTGCATTAGCGGCCATATTGAAGGCAACGGCAGAAGTACTCAATGTAAGTCTGCGAGACGTAGAGGGACTTGTTACTAAAATTAATAAAAAATTCTACATTGTCATCTATGATGCCAGTCCGAGCGGTTCGGGGATTATTTTGCCAATTTTACCGGACAACTCCAATGACAGCGAGAGGAACGAGTTCAAGAAGAAAAAAATCTTGGAAATTTTTGGGAGAGCAAGAGAAATTTGCACGGGTTGCGATTGTTACGAGAGCACGGAAAATGAAGCAGATAAAACGGTTTATTCGCACGATAAGTACCTTCACCTCCGCGTGGTGGAAAGGAAACAGGGACGTGAGGCGAGATCCTGCTATCAGTGTCTCAAATCCTACTCGAACCAACGCATGCATCCATATTTGGACGCGCGTGAAGCCGCGCGCTTGATCGAAGAGCTTATAGGTGGTGAAAAGGATGACGATGCGCCCGACGGTCTGCCTACTACTGCGCAAGCAGAGTTCCTTCAGCCTGCCGCTGCTCAAGAAACCTCTGAACCATCAGGACTGCAGCCGGAAGCGCCTCAAAGCCCCGATGTTCCAGAAGCATCTCAAGGATGCGAATTAACGGAGGATGATCTGAATCGTATTAGGTATGGTTGGGTAGAAAAGGGGACGAAATATAAGGTTCGGTATGAGGGGAAAGAAATAGAGGTTAGTTACGTGAATGCGCTCGGTAACGGACAGCAAGCCGATAGGATAGTCGCCGAGGAAAACGGTGTACCGCTACCGCGTCCCATTCTTATATCCGATATTTTAAAAAGACTCTAATTACAACAAAAGAAAAGGAGGAAAATATGGCAGAAATGCATCCATCAAAATTTATTGGGGACACGACTGATAGTGGAGAACATGGCGAAGCTCTCGTGTACGCCGAATTGGAAAAATTGCCGAAAGATTGGGTGGTAATCCATGATCTCTGGCGTTATTATGTGGATCAGAAGGGAGAGCATGTTAATTATGAGACGGACTTCATCGTCCTTGTACCGGGGCACGGGTTTGTCGTCATAGAAGTAAAGAACTGGTACAAGGCGAAGGTCGAGGAAGGAATTTGGCGTTACATGCCTCATCAAACCACGGAATTTCAAGACGTGGAGAAAAAAGCTGAACCCATCAAACAAGCCTACCTTGCCGCAAAAAAACTCGATGAAGAACTCAAAAACAATCCTGCTACAAAGAAACGGTATTGCAATCTGCAAAATAGATGGCAAAGCAGAGCCGAGTTTCGCGCTTTAGCTGTCTTAATCCGGCAAAGTCGGGATGACGTTGAAAAGGGATGTCGAGATCATACCCACCAGTACGTGTGCGGAGTGAGCGAATTGCAAACGGATCTTCAAGAAAGGATTGAAGGGTTGTTTGAGTGGCCAGAGGACATAAGACGCTTTAGCCATGAGCATGTCAAATCTATCCGAGACTACTTATTGCCCACCATAAAGATGGGGGTCGAACCGGCATATTACAGTCGTATGATGGATCACGCAACAGCCGCTGTACAAGGGCTCTTGTCGATGTTGGAGAATAGTGCTTGTGGAATCTCTGTGAGGGGGTGTGCGGGATCCGGAAAGACATGGGTAGCGCTTGATGAAATGCAACGCCTCGCCGATAAAATCATTGCGAGTGGAGAGCAGAAGAAAATCCTTTATCTGTGTTTTAATGCGAAACTGTCCGAGCACGTTAAAAGGGACGAAAGGCTGAAAAACGGTATAGAAAAGGGTATCATTAAAGTTGCGACCTACCCTGCTCTGTGGACGGAAATCACGGGACTGCAATGGAGCAACGAAAAGCTTAAAACAGATGATCCTAAAGACATTTCTGCTCTGAAGAAAAAAATTTCAGAAAATGGGGACACTTGGAAATACGATTACATCATGATAGATGAGGCGCAAGATTTTAGGTTCATGTGGTGGTCTGCCGTCACAAGTCTGTCTTCCGAAGGCGCCAAGCTTTATTATTTTTCCGACAGCAACCAAAATCTCTTTAATGCAGCTTCCGGCGGAACTATACCCATTACTCCAACGCAGGTTCTTCTCAAACGTAATTTTGGCACCTCTAAAAACTCGATTTTTTCAGATAGAGAAGCAGTCAATGGTGTGTCTCACCCGATCATTCTACTC
>CANQJI010000015.1 GCA_947624205.1 uncultured Akkermansia sp.
CTATTAGAGCATCTATACCCCGTGAGAGTCACCGGATTCACATAGACGACATCAATCCAGTTTGGGGTCTTTATCGGAAGTAAACGCTCTCCGGGGGCACATGCCAGGCTGCGGAAACTCCAATCCCCCAAAATACCGCGCAAAGGCATGTTGACATACCGACCATAACCGCCGCTATAACCATAAAAACGATGTCCGTCAACTTATGTATCTTTGCGTTGCCGGTTCTTGGATCTTCCATCAGAGTGATTTTTGTGACAAGATGATACATCCTTGCATCCTATCATATTTTGCATTTAATTCTGCCCCCGGATTTCAAATGGGTTTGCCCTAGCACAAAAGACAGGGTGCTTATGTACGATTTACAACACGCACGACGACCCCAAGCAGCCGCTCTGCAGCTACTCATGTACGATGGACGATGTATGAGGTACGATTTGGGGAGTGAGCGCGCTTGCACGTGAATTTTGCGAAGAATGTTTGTTGTCATGATTTATAATGCGTATATACGATGATATCAGTCGACAAGAGCATTTCCCTCTACTGATAAACTTCTCTCAAATGCGTCTACTCTGATGTTAGGTTTGACTAAAGCGCAACGGAAGCTCTATACTGGAATCATGAGAAAGATTACCATGGTGCTCATTGTCTCCCTGATTGTCGGTGCAGTAGCGGCAGAGGGACGCGCGGATACAGCATCGGCGCAGATTTCGGCGTATCCTGCTCTTGCGCGCAAGGTAGGTGGCCAGAAGACCCGACTACAGTACCGACAGGACAGAAAGAACAAACAGCAGAAGGCAGCTACCGCCGCGGCATAAGAACCCTTCAACCCGTCTTTTTTCACCCTCCTCCGATGGGGAAAAGAAGCGTGGCGGCGGAGATCAAATGAAGACGCGGATAACGGCCTTGTCGCGCAGACGTTCTACCCACTCACGATAGCGTTTCTCACTCTGTTTGCGGCGCACGGCGTCATCCACCGCCTCTTTCACTTTGCTGAGAGGGGGAGCCGGAGCGAGCTGCTTATTCTTTACTCGTACGATGGTAAAGCCAGCGGGATCCAGCAGAGGACCGATGAGTTCGCCCGGTTGTAGACTGAATACAATATTGGCAAACTCTACCGACAACTCTCCACGTGAGATGGAGGGCCACAAACCCCCGTCTTGCGCATGCATATCGCCTGAATAGGCTTTTGCAGCATCAGAGAATGAGATTTCTTTGGCATCCAGCTTACGACGAATCTCTAAAGCAAGAGCATATTGTTGCTCCGGGGTTGTTTCCTTCCCGAAAACAGAAGTAGGGATGAAAATCTTTTCGTAGGTAATGCGATCCTTTGTGATGTCTCGGTAGTCAGATTTTGAGGCATTGTATTCTGCACGAATTTCATCGGGGGTCGGAGGAATACCGCGGTCGTAGCGTGAGCTTCGCATGGCCGCCACGGTTGTTTCCTTACGGATAGACTCCCGGTAGTCACCCAGAGTCATTCCGCTCTGTTGCAATGCTGAGAGTAGGGCGTCTCTTCTGCCGTTGAATTGGTATAACACGCGTCGATTGAGCTCTTCGTCGATAACCGTTTCCGGGATTGCATATCCTCGAGTCTCAAATTCGCTCAGCACGAGCTCGCGTTCAATCAGCTCGTTAATCACGGCTTTTTTTGCTTTCACCAGCTCTGCCGTGAAACGTGGCCCCTGTTTGGGGAACAGAATCATCAGCTCACGCAAATATGGCATAAGGCGAGCCCTCACCTCTCCGGAAGTGACGGGACGTCCGTTCACCGTGGCAGCGATTCGGTTGACGGTGTGACCCTGACTAACGGATGTTGCGGGCGTTGCTCCTTCCTGCGCGCTGAGCAGTCCTCCTGCCGATACAAGCGCTACCAGGAGGGCTGTCGTTACTTCTGTCCCATACTTCAAGTTCATGGTCTCCATTCTACGTACAATTTAGTGCAAAGGCAATCTTCTTGTTTGTCAACTCACGCAAATTAGCTTCGATTCGTGTTTCGGCATGGCCTTTTTGTGAGCCTTCGATTTCTCTACGGTATACATTGGCTTTTTCCTTCCTTGTTTGGAGCCAGGTCAAACGCATTAGGAAATACATTTGCCTATGTACGACGTACGATGTTGGATGTACGATTTATTAATAATGTGCGCGTTGCGTAGATTTTTTCGGAGCATTAATGTATGCTGAGATTTCTCTAGAACCATCATCATGATGATCGCTTGTTGTCATGATTTTTGATGTGTATAAACACGGATATCAGTTAATAGCGGCATTTCCTCTGTTGATTGGCTTCCCTCAAATGCGGTTGCCTTGGTTTGGAGCTTGTCAAGGGGGCAGGGAGTATGATATATTGAGCCGACGTGGTGGAAAATATCTTTCTTCTTCTCGGTTCTTACCTCATCGGATCCATCTCCTTCGGTCACCTTATCGGTCGTCTCAAAGGGATTGATTTGAGGCAGCATGGTTCGCATAACATTGGTGCCACCAATGCGTGGCGTGTGTTGGGCTGGCGCTGGGGGGTGTCTGTTTTCATTCTTGACTTTTTGAAAGGATTCCTCCCGTTGTATTGGGTGATGCGCCGCATCGGTGTGAACTTGGCTGATTTCAATTTGGGGCAGATGGGACTGATGCTCGGTGTGATGCTGGCGCTTGTGCTTGGTCATACCTTCACCTGCTTCTTAAGATTTCGTGGAGGGAAGGGGGTCGCGACCATGGCGGGGTGTTTGGTGGCGGCCTTCCCTTTGGTGGCGGGATGGGCGGTTCTGGGGTGGGTAGTCACCCTTCTGTTCACGCGTTACGTTTCTCTGTCCAGTTTGGTTGCCGGGGTTGTTATGGTGGGCACGTCAACTCTGCTCTACGTGAAAATAGATGGGGTCTTGATGCCTGTGGAGTGGATGGCGCCGGGGATGCTAGGACTCATACTGCTCCTGGTTGTGTTGCGACACCGATCTAATATCGCACGAATTCTCACCCGGACAGAGCCCAAAGTCCATCTCTTCGGACGCTAATTTTTTCCTCTTATGCGTAAATTCAAGAAAACTGCTATCATCGGTGGCGGCGCTTGGGGTACCGCCCTTGCTCTCACGGCTGCGTACAGTGGTGAGGATGTCGTGCTCTGGACATACCGTGAGGAAGAGGCCTCGATCATTCGTGAGACTCGGCTGAGCCTCTGCCGCGTGCAGGGTGCGAAGCCGCTTCCTCCGCACGTGCGAGTAACGAGTCGCTGGGAGGATGTTTCCGGTGCGGATCTTGCGGTGGTTGTAGTTCCCAGCGTGGTGATGCAGAGCGTTGCACACAGCTTGGCGACGCAGGCGCAGCTTTCATCGGATGCAGTGGTGGTGACTTGCTCGAAGGGAATAGAGAAAGATACGTGTCGTCTCATGAGTCAGATTTTATCCGAGGCGCTGCCCCAACCTGTGGGGGTGCTTTCGGGCCCAAATCATGCGGAGGATATTGTGCTGGAGCTGCCGAGTCTCACTTTAGTGGGGTTTGAGGACATCACGCACGCCACGGATGTGCAGGAACGCCTCAGTACGCCGTTTTTACGAATATACACGAGTACGGATATTGTGAGCATGCAGCTTGGCGGCGCGATTAAGAACATTTTTGCCCTTGCGAGTGGGATATGCGCTGGTCTGGGGCTTGGGGACAATGCGCGTGCTGCTTTGGCGACTCGTGGGCTAGCGGAGATGACTCGTATCGGCATGGCGCATGGAGGGCGAATGGAGACTTTCATGGGGCTTTCCGGAATGGGAGATTTGGTGGTGACCTGCTATTCTGAGCATAGCCGGAATCTCACGGCTGGGCGTCTTATCGCGCGTGGGGTGCCTGTGGAGGAATGTCAGCAACGCGTCGGTCAGGTGGTGGAGGGCATTCCGAACACTCTCTCGACGTATCAGCTCGCTCGTCGACTGAATGTGCGCACGCCGCTCACGGACGCCATGTATGAAATTCTTTACGAGGGGAAGCCTGCGCGTGAGGCGTTGCATGAGCTCATGACGCGTGACTTGCGTGAGGAAAACCCGACGAAGTGAATGATCTGATCCTTTTCTCTGGCAGTGACAAAAGAACCCGAAAACAATACACAAACTCCGGCTAATTTGTGGTTGGCCGAGCAGTGGCAGGTTCACCGCGAGCGTATCAGTTACCTCCTGGCAGCGCGCATTCCGGCGGCGCTGCGCCGACGCATGGGGGTGGACGACTTGCTGCAGGAAACTTATCTCGCATGTGGACGTCGGCTGGCGTACCTGCAGGAGCCCGGTGATATTCCGCTCTTTGTGCGCATGCGTCGTATTGCACTGCAGACGCTCGTAGATATGGAGCGACGGCATCTCTCGGCCGGGAAACGTGATGCTATGAAGGAGATTGATCCCACTTCCGATGCGAGGGAGGAGGGCGGCGCTATTGAGGCTCTCGCGCTTTTTGCCGATTCAATTTCCAGTCCACGCACGCACCTGGAGCGTATCGAGCGTCGTGCCGCCACTCGGCGCGTGCTCGCAAAACTTTCCCCGGTCGATCGTGAAATTTTGGAGTTACGTCATTTTGAAGAGCTTTCCAATGCCGAGTGTGCGGCTGTGCAGGGTGTGTCTCAGAAAGCTGCCAGTATCCGCTATGTGCGCGCTTTGCGGCGTTTTCGCGACCTTCTTCTTCGTGAAGAATCCGCCGGAGACTCTGGGCTTTGATCTTTTTCCCATCACCTCATATGTCGGTAGACTCATCGGAGCAGGATGAAGAACGTCTCGCAGAACTCGCTGATCGCTTTCTGACGCGTCTGAGAGCCGGGGAATATGTGACTGCCGAAGAATTTGCCGCCGGGTATCCGGAATGCGGTGCAGAGTTGAAAGATTTGCTGGAATCGCTTACTAAAATGGAGGATCTGGGACACAGTGCACATTCTCCCGCCGTGGCTCCCATTGATTATCCCAAAACGCTCGGTGACTACGAAATGGTGGAAAAAATTGGCAGCGGAGGAATGGGCACCGTCTTTCGCGCTTTCCAGCGAACTCTTCGCCGGGAGGTTGCCGTAAAGCTCCTCTCGCCGTCATGGAATGCGGATACTCGGCACAGCGAAGCATTTGATAATGAATCCCGTCTCATTGCGCGTTTGCGGCATACCAATATTGTGGAGGTTTTCGGCGCCGGTCAGGAAGGACCGTGGCGTTATTACGTGATGGGACTCGTGCGTGGGCAGGGGGTGCGTGCCAGCAATTTGCCGAGTGCTTTCCCCGGAGTGCCGTACGAACAGGCCGTGGCTCGTGTAGGCTTGCAGGCGGCGGATGCATTGGCTTTCGCGCATTCCCACGGTGTGCTGCATCGGGATGTCAAACCGGGGAATTTGTTGCTGGACGATGAGGGCGTGGTTCATGTGAGTGATTTCGGACTTGCCACTGTGCTGAATGCCGGGGAGGAAGCGCCGCTTGTAACGCAGACCCACGACGGCACGCTGCGCTACATGGCGCCGGAACGTTTATTGCGCGGTGAGAACTCATTTGCGGGAGATCAGTACAGCCTTGGCCTGACGCTCTACGAACTGCTGTTGGGTCGCCCGGCGTTTTCATGTTGTGAGCCGGGGGAGCTTGTGCGGCGCATCTGCAACGAATCGGTTACCCCGCTTCAGAACGCCGGCGAACTCGGCGCCATCGTCAACAAAGCCATTTCGTTTCATCCCTCGGATCGTTATCCTTCCATGGCGGACATGGCAGACGATTTGCGTCGCTTTCTGAACGGTGAACCTGTGCAGGCTCGTCCGGCCAGCCAATGGCGGAGGTACGTGATGTGGGTGAAGCGGCGTCCCGCCGTTGCTGTTTGGAGTCATGCTGCCGCTCTGCTGCTGCTCATGTTATTCGCCAGCATGATCGTGGGTTACGCGCGAGTGCGAGCCCTCTGGCGTGCGGAGAATGAACAGCGTTTGTTGGCAGAGCGCAACGAACAAATAGCTGATGCTTCTCTGCAGCGTATTTTTACCGGTATGGTTGGTACCGGTGAAGGGGATGAAGGCTTTCTGCCGCCCACCCGTGCCGATGCCCGTCTCATTCAGGATCTCATGCCTTACTACGAGCAGATCCTTTCTTCTGCTCCCCAGGGAGCTTCTGACAAGATGGCGGAGGCATGTGCAACTCTTGCACACATTGCCTTCAAGACCGGTGATTTTACGATGGCAGAAACCTATTACCGCCGCGCTGCGGAGAATTTTCCGCGTGATTCAGCTCGCAGGATTGATGTGACAAATGGACTAGCTGCTTCACTTTATGCGCAGGTGGATTCCAACGGGCGGCACTTTCGTCTCCAGGAGGCAAATGCCTTGCTGTTGCAGCTGGTGGGGGAGTTGTCAGGGAAGGTAAATCCGGAGGCAAGTGCGGAGCTCGTACGTAGTTTCGTGCTGATGGCACGCCACAGCGCACCCTGTTCTTGCGGGGAGAATCCGGAATGCAAGCATGAGGTGCCTGGCCGAGGGGTTCTTCTCGCGAGGGCAGCAACTCTTCTCGCAAAGATTCTCCCTCGATTTAAGGATGACACCAGGATTCAGCTCCTGCGCGCCGAATTACTCGCTTTCCTGCATGCACCAGCCCTGCGCGCAAAGCTTTCACCCAATGGGGAAAGTTCCGTTGAAATAGTGGAAAAGCTCCTGCAGGAGAAACCGGATTCTGATGAGCTGCGCCGCATGTACGTGCGTCTTGCGATGCGGCGTGCGGCGCCCGATGAGCGGAAGGTTGATTTGTCGCGAGCCATGGAATATGCTCAGCAAATCCTTGCAGATAATCCGGGGGACAGTGAGGCTATTCTTCTCTTTTTCGCGTTGAGAGATCGCTCTATCAATGCAATGCGGCTTGCTGGCAAGGAGGAGCAGGCTATGCGGGAAGGAGAGCGCACTCTCGGCGTGCTCTCCCTGCTCACCGCTCGCGCTGATTTTTCCCAGAAAATTCGAGAGCGTCTTATCATGTTCGTTGCGATGCGTCCGGCTCGCGAATCCGATCTTCAACACCGAGAGGAGGAGTTGCGTACCCTGCTGAGGGATTACGACGACAAGCGCATCAAAGATCTTCGCCGTCGAATGCAGCAACTTCGTCGACGTTTTTCTCCTCCTCCTCCTCCTCCGAACGGCGGTTCCACGCCTCGAAATCCATTCCGCAGCCTTAAGAAAGATGCGCCAGTTGGTGGTACACCGTGAGGGCCTTCTCGTATTCTGCGGCGGTGTGGAGACCCGTGGCGTTATCGGCTCTTTTGTAGGCCAGCCGGAAGTGTCGTGAGAGCGGGTGATCCTGCCAGCCGAACACACTGAGCGGGAACAACCCCTGGAGCTGTCGCCAAAGTCGATAGTCCCCTCCCAGCATCAATAGGATGTCAAAAGGACCCTTCGAATAGACTTCATCGGCTTCCAGAAGTTTTGCAGGGGGAGTCTTTCCATCTATCGGCATGCAAAGCGTTACCTCCTTTTGCCGTTTCCAGAACTCCATAGATTCTTCATGGCAGAGAACGCTAATTTCTGCGTCGATACGGCTATTTTTCAATCGTCTCAGGGAAGGGAGGAATTGTCCAGCTTCCTCGGCAGAATCCGGCGCTACGATGAGGATGCGGAAAGGCAGCTTGGCGTATTTTCTGATGAGTTCTTGTGTTTCGGCATCCATGGGAGGAGCAAATTCATGCGTGCTTTTCCATCGGTGATGCATCCAGAATCCATCCAGTATGTTTTCATTCTGACATTGCTCCAGCGCCAGATTCACCTGCATCGTGATGGCAGGCAGACTTTCGCAACCCTCGGGCAGGTATATTTCTCTGCCCAGCACGGCATCCCAGTGTCCCAGCCCCGTGTTGCGGGTAAAGACGGAAAAAAGATGTCCTTTTCCCTTGCAGCGCTTGTAAATGAGAGCAGGCAGTGGAGTCACCCCCGTCACTTTTCCAAAGTAGGGCAGATAGACTCCCTCGTTGGTGAATTGATCACTCAGTACTCCCAGAAGTCCTCCCCCTCTCGCCAGTTTCAATACTTCGCGTAGCCCGCTTTCTTTGCTGTACATCTCGCAGCCGTAGCGCGTGCGCGAAAGGTACACAAAATCTTCCAGCAGAGGATTACTCAGGCGGCGGTACATGGAGGCGTAGCGTGGTACGCGGTGGAAGTACGGTCGTATACGTGCCAATACTTCCCAGTTCCCTGCATGGGGAATGCAGGATATAACGGTCTGCCCGTGCGATCCGCATTCCTCGAAATGAGCGGCGCCCTCCAGGCGTATGCTCCTTTCCATTTCCCGTTTCTTCATCAGTCCGGTTTTGAGGGAGCACGCGAGATTCATGGTGGTGCGCACGATGTTGCGCCGTACCATCGAACTGAGTTTAGGTCCTCGTAAGGAGGGATTTACGACGATGCGCAGATTGCGCGCCACAATTTTCCTCCTTCGTCCGGCAAACAGCCATACCAGGTAACCTATGCCGCGGCCGAACAGGGCTACCACCTTCACATCGGTGCATTTGATCCCGATACACATCAGCTTATAGAGGCAGTAAGCAACGCGGTGACCGAACGTTATCTTCCGATTCTTTTCGGGGGCTTTGATAGAGGCGTCAGTTTCGGCAGCAATTGACTTTTCCGGGAGGTCTTTGCTCATGGTTGTGCTCATGATGGTGAAGTTAAACGTCAGAATGTCAGGAGCCGATGGAGGGATCCGGTACGAGCCTCATTCGGCTTTCTTCTCCGTAATGTCCCGACACAAATTCCGGGCAGTAACCGTATTGCTCAATGAGTTGTATGAATTCCGGGTAACAGTCTGCCAAGGTCTTAATCGCCGGACGCAGCAGCTCCATTTGTCGCTGGGGCAGCGCGACACGACCGATGCTTCCACCGCGAGGGAGGGATCCGAGAAGAGGCCCGCCACCGCGGAATTCAACCTGCAGTGTGCTTCTTCCGTCTTCGAGTTGCTTGCGGCGGAAGGAAAGCAGCACCGAGGTGGTCTGATGCATTTGGGAGCTGATCAGGCGGTCGATAACCAACTCGACATAATTATCGTGAATACGCACGGCTATTCCTTGAGCATGAGCTAGAAGGGAGAAGATTCCGCCTTGGCGCATCCTGCAGGTGTCTTGCAGATAACGATTGATTTCTCCTTCCGTGAAACTAATTTCCATACCCCCCGCATTCTTGAGGGCGACGGTGAGATCTCGAGGAGTTCCCTTGTCTTCATACCCCGCGATATCGCTCAAATCCTGCGGTCGCCACATTTGTACCACGAGCGTGAGTAGACCGCCGGTTAAGGCAAAAAAGAGCAACGCGGCCAGGAACGACCACAGATTAAAGCGAGGGCGCGCTTCTTCCCAATCCTCTTCGTCTCCATCTCGTCGGGTTGATCGATCTTCGTCTTCGCCCATCGCCTCAGGCGCCAAGTTCGCCCCGGCGCTTTCACGCGCTCCTTGCGCAGATTCCATCAACTCTCCCCACGGTGAGGCCTTCTTCTTTGGTTTTCGAGGTTTGGTTCGCCGTTTGTTCTCCAGCATATCCGTCTTTCCACCTTCTTACGCCTCTCATTGTATCACCACACGCTCGCCGTTGAAAGCAAAAACAATGAACTTCATCTGACTCTACTGAGTGTTCCGAGGGAAATCGGGTTCATTTTGAAAAAACGAGACATCCGTATAGGCGCGACTTGTGATCGTTTCTGCTCTCCTCGCTGCCGGTGCAAAAGTCCAATAAATCGTTAATGTAAATAGTAACCGCGTTTAAAGTGCGGCTTGCTTTGCTCTTTTCATTCCTCGATGCGCATGATAGAATGGCTTCATCATGGATGAGCAACAGGAGATGAGCATCGGTGTGGACATGGGAGGGACCAGCATCAAATTTGCCGTTGTATGTGGAGCTGAAATCGTTGTGAAAGGGGAGCCTGTGCAGACCAGGGAGTGCGGCAGTGCGGACGAGGTGATTGCCGCTGTGGGGCAGAGATTGCGTGCGCTGAGAGAGAAATACCCTGCCGTGCGTGCGGTGGGAATGGGGCTTCCCGGTTTTGTGAACCACGCGGCGGGGATGGTAGATTCGTTGACGAATGTGCCGGGATGGTATGATGTACCAATTCGCCACATTCTGGAGGAGGAATCGGGATTGCCTGCCTCGGTGGAAAACGATGCCAATTGTATGGCTTTGGCGGAGTGGAAACTCGGCGCCGGACGCGGCATGCAGAATATCGTGTGTCTCACGCTCGGCACCGGCGTGGGGGCCGGTATTATCGCGCAGGGGCAGTTGTTGCGAGGGAACCTCGGCGCCGCGGGCGAGCTTGGGCAAGTAGGTATTGATTACTGCGGGCGCATCGGTCACTATGGTAACCGTGGAGCGGTGGAGGACTACATTGGCAATGGGGAATTGGCACGCGAGGCTCAGATGCGATATGCCGCCAAGCTGGGCGTGCACAAACCACTCAGCGAGTTGACGCCCATTCACCTTGAGAAGGCAGCGCGGGAGGGGTGTCCTGTAGCGCTTGGGATATGGAATGATGCGGCTCGCAAGCTCGCGGCGTGTCTGTTGACATGCCATTACATTCTCAACCCGCAGGCGTTTATCATCGGAGGGGGGATTTCCAAAGCGGGCGAACTGCTCTTTGAGCCGCTGAGGGGGTATTTGAAGGCGCAGATTTATCCGGCGCACTTTGAAAAATTGCAGCTTCTTCCGGCTAAATTTGGCGGAGAGGCAGGCATTATCGGGGCGGCGCTTCTCGCTCTGGAAGATCTCGCGGCATCTCGTTAATTTTTCCGGTCCATGAGCCTGTCAAAGACATCAAGCGCTTTCTCTGTTAAGGCGGCCTTGCGTCTCTGCGAAAGGTTGAAACTCTCTGCCGCGCAGACGGAGATTCTTCTCCGTGCGATGCAGTCGGGCGATACGGCACGCCGTGCACTCGTGTTGAGTTCGAAGGCTACGGCAAAAAACTATCGGCCTCCGTTTTCCTGCGAGTCCAGGGAGCGGTATTCCTGGCTGCCGGAGAATGTCTTGCTTCCGGAGGTTGGTGTGAATCCTGCTCAGTATGCGGATTATGAAGCGGGAATGTACTATGTGCTGGATCTCTCTTCCTGTTGGGAGGGAGCGGCTCTTTCTGCCGTGCCGTGCACGCCGGAGCGAAGTCTGGATCTCTGTGCTGCCCCGGGAGGAAAGACCATGTTGTTGGCGGCGCGTTTTCCTCTGCAAAATCACACAGCGAACGAAGTACAGGCGCGTCGGCGCGGAATTCTCCGGGAAAATCTGCTGCGTTGCGGGATGGAACACGTGCAGGTGACAGGATTGCGACCGGATCAATGGGCGGGGCAAGGGGAGCAATTTGACTTGCTGTTGGTAGATGCGCCGTGCAGCGGGCAATCGCTGCTCTGCAAGGGTATTTCGAATCCCGGTTGTCTGGGGAGCGCTGCGGTGAACGGCAATGCTAAACGCCAGCGGGGTATCATGCTGCAAGCTGTTTCGTGTGTGCGTCCGGGTGGGCATATCCTTTACACCACCTGCACTTACGATCCGGAGGAGAACGAGCGTGTGGTTGCCTATCTGCTGCGCCGCATCCCAGGGTGGCAGGCGGAGGAGGTTCCTTTACTCGCGGCTTTTCGCTCTGATCTTTGCGATTTTCCTGCGTACCGACTTCTTCCGCATCATGGCTGTGGGGCAGGTGGCTTCTGTTGCCTGCTGCGGCGCCTTCTGTGATTATCTCATTCGTTATAACTCATTCAAAATGAAGACTCATATTTTCATGCCAATCGTTCTTTTTCTCGGCGTTCTCTGCGTCTATGCTTCTCCTCTGCCGGATAAAGCGGATTTGCTGGCAGAGAACACCGTGATTGCTCGTTATGAAGGCACGGTGGATCATCCCTGCATGTTTCGTACGGCGCAATGCCCTGATCACTGCGACCACGCTACCCGGCTGGCTCACTTTCGAGTGTTGGAGAACAAACGTTATGTGAACTGCAGTGAGTACGGTGACGGGAGACTGAATCCCGGCGATACCGCTGTCGTAGACGTGCTCAAAGACATTCCGGGGCAGGAGAAAATTATTGCGCAATCCATTGCTTCTCTCAGCCCCGGGGATTGTGTGCTCCTCACCATCGCTCACTACTATGTGCAGCAGGAGCAGTGCAATTTTCCTGTGCGTCCCGCTATCGAGATTCGAGTGCTAAACAAGCGTCAAAATGCCGATCAAACGCAGCAGCCAGAGCGTGAGCGCCAGGAGCGCGAGGGAAAATAGAATCACGACGCGAAAGGAACTCACATGGTTACGCGTGCTGTTGCGCGCGCTCAGACGTATCTTGTCGGATCGACGGTTTGTCATCACATCCTCGTTCGTCCCCATATCCTCATTGAGAGCCATGTGCATAGTGTAACACATTCGCCGCACAAAAAACGAGCCAAAACTTGCGCCGCGTTGCAGAGTATGGTAGAAGGAAGGGGTATGATACGACAACTTACCGTATCCGGCTTCACCACGTTCCTGGACGAAGTAAAGCTCGACTTCGTGCCGGGGATCAACGTGATTGTGGGGGGGAACGATTCCGGGAAGAGTCACTTGATGAGATTGTGTTATGCTCTGTGCCGCTGGGGAGGCAGGAGTCTTCGACGGGATTTTCCGGAGTTGTGGGCAGAGGAAGAAAGACTACGGCGGCATCTGCTGCGGGCCTTTGGTGCCCGGCAGCTCTCATCCCTCGTCTCGCGCCGTGCCGTCCATGGTTCCGCACAGGTTTCTGCCTCTCTTTACGGCGTAAAGTCTCCTGCCGGCTGTTCTGATCTCTCTTTTTCTTTTCAGCGTGGCGAGAATGATATTGGATTGAGCATCAGTACCATGCCGGATCGTTTTCTCCAGGAACGCGCGCTTTTTATCCCACTGCGTGAGGTTCTTACACTCTACCCTTGCTACGTACAAGTCGGCAAGCGTTACCCCGACCTCCTGGACGGACCGACTTGGGATCTCTGCCAAGCGTTGGAGGAAGAAGAAACGGGCAAGGATTGCATTGAATCGGAGCCGGGGTTACGCCGCGTGCAGCGTCTCACTGAGGTCCTGTTGCAGGGGAAATTGGCGCGCGAATGCGGGGGGCGTTTCATTTTACGGCGAGGGCAGGCCGGTGAGGAGACCATTGAGCTCGGGATGATGGCAGAGGGCTACAAACGTCCCGGTACATTGAATCTTCTGGTTAGCAATGGCTCCCTTCGTTCGGGCGATACGCTTTTTTGGGATGAGCCGGAATTGAATTTGAACACGGCACATCTGCCTTTGCTTTGTGGGCTACTGCTGGGATTGAGTGAAGCGGGAGTTCAGGTGATACTGAGCACGCATAGTCTCTTCCTGTTGCGCGAGTTGGTGATTCGATTTTCGCGGCGCGAGGGGCGAGAGATTCCCCGTCGCTTCATAGGACTGCATGCGCCGAGCAAGCCATTCGGTGCGACACGGGTGCAGAGCGGGGAGACTCCGGATGAGATAGGACCTCTGGAAAGTTTAGAAGCCGAGATGGAGCAGGCGGATCGCTACCTGCGCATGCCTCCACTAGCCCACAGAGACGATGCAGATTGACCCCGGACAGAAGGGTACCTCCTGTGTGGAGGGAGAGTACCGTTTTCACTTTGCTCCCGGCTATTTGGTATGCCGATCGGAGTGTTCCCCGTTTTATTCCTGTCATGCGCAAAACTTCTGCAATAGTTGCAAGGAAATGGATTTTATGCTCTACCATCCGGGTAAGAAAGAGCTCTGGCTCATCGAGGTGAAAGATTATCGTTTCAATGCTCGACCCAAGGTGCAGGATCTTGTCGAGAAACTGTGCCGCAAGGTGAGGGATTGTCTTTTCCTGTTGCGTACGGCTGCCATATGTGCGCCGGAAGAAGAGCCGGCGGAGGGCATATCCCTGCGGGAAATGGCACAGTTGAGCTTGCAGGCGAAGCACATCCGCATCGCCTTTGTGATCGAACTGGGAGCTACGGGACTCTACCCGCCGAAAAGTTTGCTTGCGAACATCCGCGACCTGCTCTACCGACAAATACGCTTCATTGATCCTGCCATGATTTGTTTGCCCATCACGGAGTCCGGCGGGGCGGGGCCATGGACCATTTCTCCCGCCGGCAACGAGCATTCGGCGCGCATCCGGCATCGCATGGAGCAGGCTCGCATTCTCCATGAAAAAAGGCTTCAGGAGGAGCGCCGTCGTAACCGCGAGAAAAAGCGCGAGCAGAAACAGAAGAAAAAGGAAAGCTCACTTCCCCTCTGGAAGCAGCGTGCGCTCAATCGTGCTGCCGGCGACCGAGGCGGTTCCCATCGTCGCTCCGGGAAGAAGAATTAGCGGCGCTTCGTGCTGCCTGTGATAACGCCGCTGCCGCCGCGGTAGGTTGAGCCGGTCGTGCGGTTGGATTGTGTGCGTGGGCGGATACAGCTGGCGAGGTAGAGCACGAGACGATCCATGACAAGTTGATTACCGTCTGGAGTAATGTGCACGCCGTCCCGGTAGCGGATTTTCGCATTCTTTCCGTTTTTTATAGGGGCTGAAAAGCGGAATCTTCCCCCGCTATCGGCGAGAATTTTACGAGTATCGACGTAGCCGGCGTGCCGTACCTTGCATGCCCAAGCCATGAGTCGGTTGATTTTGGCGAGTTGATCGTCCAATTTTTCGTTCTCCACGACCGGGGGGCCCATGAAAATCAGGTAGGAATGGTAGTGTCCCACGATATTCATGATTTCGTAGATTTTGCTGAGGTAGGCGCGTTGCCACGGGCGGGAGCATGGTTCACCCAGTCCTGTCATGCCGAAAATATTCTGTGGATCATTGGTGCCCACCCAGAAGACGACGATATGCGGATGATCCTTTTCCATGTGCTGCTTGAGCACAAGGGGCCAGTTGTAGAAGTCGGGGCGGGAGAGTCCGGTGGATTTTTTACCGATGGGGATGAGGGTGAGATTTTCGTAGCCAGCGAGCTCTGTTCGGAGCTGAGGTCCCAGACTCTCCATGAGGGAATCCCCCGCAAGCAGCACCCTTGTTGGCGTCGGCAGTTTCATCCTCCCTCCGGGTTGCAGCCAGGCCCCCCGTTGCATCAGAGGAGACAGTGATGCCGCTTGTGCGGTTATTCCGACTGCTAGGAGGATCGTCGCGCAGAGTCCGATGTATTTTTTCAGCATAGGATCGTATTATGACGCGGGCGGAGGCTCCACGGGTTTTTGTTGAGGTTTTGGCTTTGGATTATCGTAGTGACAGGTGTAGATGGCACTGCGACGCCGAATTCCGGCGGCTTCCTCTTCGGAGAGAGCGCATTCCGGGTGAGCGCGGTAAAAGGAGATAAGGTGTTTTTCGAGAATCGGCAAGAGGTGGTCAAGCACTTTGCGGTTGCCGTTCGGTGAGAGGTGCGTCAGATCCTTCACGCGCAGGCGTACTGTTTTGCCGTTGTATTCACCGAAAGCCTCGTACTTACCCCATACGCCGGAGAGCAGGGGATCCGTCTGTAGATTTTCGATGCCGTTGGCCTCGCAGTATTCGCGCTGTGCGATTTGGGTATCATGCAGCAATTTATTGTAGCGCCCCCCTACGGCTGGCATTTCAATCCAGATGATGTCCATGTCGGCTTCCCGGGCAATGGAGACAAGTTCGTCTATGCGTCTTTTGTAGGTTTCGCGCCAGATAGCGGTGCCCGGCTGCACGTATTTGCGATTTTCTGTGCGCATAGGCATAGCGTCGTTGGCGCCGATGAAAAAGACGACTAGGTTCGGTTTGTATTTCGAAACAACCTCGCGCATGTGTTTCGGCCAGTCGAAAGTATCCGGACGGCAGAGGCCGGTGGAGAATTTTGCGCTGATGATGAATTCCAGCCCGCGGCGATTCTGCAGGGCTTTGTGTACCCGCGGCCCCATGTCTTCCATGAGAGAATCGCCGAGCAAAAGCACACGGCAACGCATCGGCGGAGCTTGTGTCAATTCTGGTTCTTTCTGCTCCTCCGCTTCGGCTGCCGGAACCGGGGACGCCGCTCCTGCTTCGGCAGGTGCTGCCCCACTTGTTACGGAAATCGCCGGAGTGTCTGTGGACGGTGAAGGCGTTGCCGGTGGGTCAGATGGAGTCGCTTCCGGGACAGATTCCGTTCCGGATGACTCCGGCAAGGTTGCTGCTTGTTCTGAGGCAAGCATGAGGGCATGATCCACTCGCTGACTGAGTTTTTGGAGTCGTGCGGGTACTGCTGCCGCGAGTGCGTTTGAGCTTGCGACGGAATCCGGTGCTTCCAGTGTTGCCGCAGGTTCCGGTTTGGCTACGGTGATTTTCAGCACGACAGGTGGCGCGGGAGATGTCGCCAAACTCGCAGCCTGGGCAGGTGGTTCAGCAGGGTCAGCGGGGTCAGGCTCGGCTGCTGCCGTCTCCGGAGGGGTGGTTGATTCCGGGGCTGACGCAGCGGCAGGAACGTTTGCCGGAGTTTCCTCATGGGCGGTAGGGCAGGAATCCCCAAGTTCTTCTGCTCCGGCCTCTTCTGTGGATTCTTCGTCAGCCGCAAGCATGGGAGAGAAGCGGGCGGTGAGGGAGTCCAGCGTGTCGCGTTCAAGAGTATTGAGTTCCTCGGCTCGTGTGGCATGAGCAGCCTGTCGTATGAGGGAGGGGAGGGTGTCTGCAATGGCGAGGGAGGGATGGACAGAAAGCTGTTCCTCAAGCTGGTCGGCGTTCACGGTTGCATTTTGTAGCAGGAGTACGCAGGATGCAAGGAGAGCTCCGACGCAGATTGTCCATGAGTTGTTGGAGGGCAAAATGTTCATTTTAGAAACGGAAATAGATGAAAGGCAGTGTGCCGTCCGGACCGAGATTCATGATGAGAGCCGCCGCCAGTCCCACGACGATGGCCTGCAGAGGCCACGGCAGGAGGCGGAGTGTGCGACTTGAAATCCGGAACAATCTTCCCCCAACGAAGGAGAGAAGAATGCCCCACGCCGTGGCAATCAGCACCAGTAGAGGGAAACCATTGCCCTCTGCCACTCCGTCTCGAACGCGACAGAGAACTTCCCATGCGGAATCCAGTGAATCTGCCCGGAAAAATACCCAGAGTAGCGCTACGACATGCAGTGTGAGCGCCCAGGAGATAGCACGAGCTGGAATGCTCAGCCACAAGGAGTTGAGTTGGATGCGGCGGGTGAGGCGTTTGAAAGCGTGCACCACGGCGAGGCAGATGCCATGCAGGGCGCCCCAGATGATGAAGGTAAGGCTGCTTCCGTGCCATGCGCCACCGATGAGCATAGTGATGAAAAGATTGATGGAGCGGCTGCCGCGGCGGCTTCCGCCCAGAGGGATGTAGAGGTAATCGCGCAGCCAGGTGGAGAGGCTGATGTGCCAGCGATGCCAGAATTCCTGGAGACTCAGTGCGCGGTAAGGAGCATCGAAGTTCTTCGGCAAGTGGAAACCCATGAGGCGCGCCACTCCCAATGCCATGTCCGTGTATCCGGAGAAATCGCAGTATATCTGCACGGTGTAAGCGTAGATACCCATTAGAACGGCTGCTGAGCTGTATTCCTCCGGATTGGCAAACACGCCATCCACCAAGTGCATCTGGAGGTAGGTCGCAAGTGCGACTTTCTTGAACAAACCGCTCAATATGAGCAGAGTTCCCTCACTGAAGTCCTCTTCGCCGGCAATGCTAGTGCGCAGTTGAGGAAAGAAGTTTTCCTCGCGCATGATGGGACCGCTCATCACCGTAGGGAAGAAAGAGAGGAAGCAGAGAACGTCCGCAAAGCTTCGCGGCGCCAGCGCATCTTCGCGGTAGTGGTCAATCGTGTACGCCAGTCCCTGGAAACAATAGAAGGAAAGACCGACAGGCATGACCATCTGTGCCAACGTCGTATTAAGGATCCACTCCGCACTCGCTCCGAATTGCTCCATCATCAGATCCACCAACACCCCATAGTATTTGAAAAAGCCCAGCAGCAGCACGTGAGCCGCCACTGCCAGACTCGTCAATGTCAGCCGTGTGCCGCGTCCTCTCTCCACCATCCCCCTCACTGTTCCCCAGTTGATGAGCGCAACAAGGAACAGAAGAGGCAGATAACCCACGCCCGCCATCCCGTAGAAGACGAGATTCGCCGCCAGAAGGAAAAACTTGTAAGCGGTTCGATTAAGCCTCCTCAGACCCCACCCGATGCATAGCACGGGTAAGAAAAAGAGGACAAAGCCGGTCGTGACAAAGTTCATGAATGCGGGATCATTCAACGACCTGCGCCGGACCCTCGGAGACGGGATGGACCAGGGGTATACGTACTTGGGATTCCATTTCCCGATGCAGAGGTAGGCTGCTCTTCTGTTTCGCCCTCCTTACTCCTCCGAAGAAGGGGTCTCCTTGTTCACGACCTTAGCCCTTCGGACGAGCTGTTCCATGACCTTGGAGAAGAGTAGTTTAAGACGTATACTTTCAATGCGTCCCTCCTTGATCTGCTTTCGAATGTAGTTCCGCAAGTTCTTCTCGCGATCCTGATCCGCCCTGCGGGCAAGCTCCTGCGACAACTCGTAATCGTTCACTTCAATCTTTTCTTTGTCGGCAATTTCTTGCAGGGCAAAGCAGACGCGAAGGGCGCGGGTAGCTTCGTCGTGAGCGTCGTTGCGCATCCTCCCCATGTCTTCCTCGGCGTTGTATTTACCGTCTTGGATGGCTCTGAGGATGTTGTTCTGCAGGATGGAAGAAGACTCTGTCTCGACGAGTTCCTCAGGCAGTGCAAAGGAAAGAGAGGACGCGAGGTAGTTCGTTATCTGATCGGACTTGCTGGTTTCGTTCTTCCGCTGCTTGCCTGTTTTCAAACTGTTGCGCACCTCGACTCGAATTTCATCCATGTTTTTGTCGGGGAAGATTCCCGAAAAAAGCTCCGCCGATACTTCCGGCACGTGCTTCTCAAGCACCTGCTTCACCGTGCAGCTGATGAGCATTTCCTTGCCGCGCAGATCGTTGATGGGAAAGTGTTCGGAAAGTTTCGCCGTGATATCGCGTTGCTCGCCGGGCATGGCGCCGATCAGTCCCGCGACAAGTTCCGGTATGAAATGATCGTCCAGTGATATGCAGTAGTCTTCCCGTCCCTCCATGAAACCGACGGGCTTGCCGCAGTATTCAGCAGTGGGCTTTCCTTCTACGCTGGTTTTGAAATCAATCGTCACTTGATCTTCCTCCTTCGCCGCACGCTCCACAGGTTCGTGCGTTGCAAATGTCTCGGCGAACTGCTTCATGACGTCTTCTACCTCGTCGTCGCTTACCTCTTCAGATTCTTCTGTCACCTCAATGCCGACGTACTCCGGCAGTTCAAAGGAAGGAAGAACCATCGCGCTCATCGCCAGTTTGCAGGAGCCGTCTTCCTGTTCGTCATGCTCCATATCGCGGAAACGCAGAATTCGCAGATTCGGGTTCTGATCGAATATTCCCTTTTTCAGCTCTCCCTCCATGTCCAGCAGCAACTGCTCTTGCACTTCCCTGGCAAAATGCTTCGCAACGACAGAGAACGGCACCTTCCCCGGACGAAATCCGGGTAGCCGTGCACTGCGGGCGTAGTCCGCCACGATACGCTCCCTCATCGTCTTTACCTCTCCTGTCGGCACGTTGGCTGTCACCTTCGCCTCGCACTCGCCCGTTTTTTCTAACTGTATCTGCATGTTTCTAAAATGTTACGCTCTGATAGGCGCGCGCATTGTACCTTCTTTCTTCCAAAAAGCAAGCCCTTTCTTCCAGCGCAAACGCATTTGAGAGAAGTTGATCAACAGAGAACGTGATCTTATTGACTGATATTATCGTTTATACGCATCAAAAATCATGACGACAAGAGATCATCATGATGATGGTTCTAAAGGGATCTCAGCATCCATTAATGATCCGAAAAAAATCTGCGCAACGCGCACATTATTAATAAATCGTACATCGTACGTTGACTCACCGACACCACCCTGCCGGTTCGCCTCTGCGGGGCAGCGCATGTGCGCTGTCCATACACCCCTCCGCGCAACGCGCGCTATGATCCAAATCATACATCGTACATAGGCAAACGCATTTCCTAATGCGTTTGCCCTGGCTTTGGTCCTCTTTCCCCGCACGCCGCGCGGACCCCTCGAAACAGAAACGGAAGGCAGGGCGTTGCAAACAGCCAGTTATCTCGTTGCCGTCCCCGAATTTGAAGGGCAAGAAAGGAGGAGAGATACCCCAAGATATAGGGGGATAATTTCTTAGGGTGCACCATATCCAAGGATTGCAGGAAAAATGGGGAGAGAGGGGCAGAAAGACGCTGTTAATTTAGGGCTTGCATAAAGTTAGGAAAACCGTATGATCTGGGTGAGGAGACTCTCTCACACATGGCAATGAACGCAATCAATTCCAAGAGAATGCCGGCGCAGGAGACGGCGGCGGATCGACTGACGGACTTCATCATGTTCTCCCAGCGCAACCTGATTCTCCGGCTTTCCCCGGAGCTCAACCAGGACAAGGTATCGTACCCTCAATTTTTTCTGCTGGCGTATCTGGAGGAGGAAGGGAGCCTCTCCATGAGCAGCATCGCACACATGATGGGGCATTCCACAGCTGCCGCCACCGGAATGGTCGATAAGTTGGAGGCGCTCGGTCATTTGCAGCGCACCAGTGGGGAAGCGGATCGTCGGCGGGTCATGGTGCGCATCACAGATCAGGGCAGGTTGCTCGTGGCGCGCATGCGCTCCAACATTGCACGCGATCTGGCAGAATTGATGGCCGAGCGAGACGAGGAGTTAAGGAGAGTCAGTCGGGACATTCCCGTTACCTCTCGTCGCAGATCCTTCACCATTTAGTCGTTCTTTTCAACGCTTTATCACTGTCGTACACAATCGCTTTATGAACGACTATTCTCCATCCTACCTCGCGCGTCTCAATGCTTTTCCGGAAAATTTCGCCCGCTTTATCACCCGTATTCCGGGTGTGGAAGTAAGCACGGATCGCGAAAGCGTCATCTCTGCCCTCACGCCGATGTATGAAGAGACGCTTCGGCAGGGAGGGATCGACCCCAAATATCTGCGCCGTGCTCAGCAGGTGCACGGCAATCGCGTGGCTATCGTCGGTGATATCGGCTGTTCTTTCCCGGTGGAGGGGGTAGATGGTTTGTACTGCGGTGGCGTGGCGGATTGCTGTTTGGGCATATACGTGGCGGATTGCGCGGCGGTGTGGGTGTATGACACGTTGAGCGGCAGCCGGGGGTTGGTGCATTCCGGTAAGCGTGGCACAGAGCAAAACATTGTTGGTGAGCTCTTTGCACGTATGTACAGGGTTCTTGGGGTGCATGCCCGCAACTGCATTGCGGTGATTTCTCCCTGCGTGCGTCCTCCCCATTACGAGGTCGATATGCCTCCCATCATCTGCCGTCAGTTGCAGGAGGCGGGTGTGCTGCCGGAAAACATCGTAGACAGCGGATTGGACACGGCGGCAGATCTCGAGACCTTTTATTCGTACAGGGCGGAGAAAGGTTGCACAGGGCGGATGCTGGCGCTTTTTGGGCGTCGTTCCCCGGCAGCTCAGCAGGTTGGTTCTCTGCAATAATCCTATTCGGCGGGTTCATGAGATGGAGCAGAGGGACGCATTGGGCGAGAGCAAAAGAGAAGTTCGCGCACGGGTGCGAGCGAGGCTCAAGCAGTTGTCCCCGGCGTACATCCGTAAATGCTCGGAAGATCTTCTTCCCGTGATCGGGGGGATTCTCCGGTCGACAGCGGGGGCATTGAATATTTGTCTCTATGCGCCTATGAGAGGAGAACTCGATTTCACATCGCTTGTTCGTGCTTTCCCGCAGCACCGTTGCTACTTCCCCTGTATTGAGGATGAACAACTCGCTTTCTACCGTGTCAAAGATGAGGCGGAGGATTTGCGCCGCGGTCAGCATAACTTTCTTGAGCCCCGCAGAGAGGAGCCGTGCCTTGATCCGAGCGAAGCTCACCTCGTCCTCGTGCCGGGACTCGCTTTCACGGAGGATGGCGATCGTTTGGGGCGTGGCGGTGGCTATTACGACCGCTTCCTCAAGCTCTGTCCGGGGGCGATGACGCTGGGCGCTGCGATGGAGGAGCAAATTTTTCCGTTTCTGCCTGTCGAAGCGCATGATCAGAGGGTTCATCGCGTCCTCGTGTCGGGACGGGAATCGATGTGGGTTCGCTGAGTTCCGGGCAGATGACTCGCTTTTTCTTATGGCAGAAGGACTCATACTTGTGGCAGAAGATGACGAAGCCATTCGGCATGCCCTAGTGGATGTGCTGGTGGCGGGGGGGTACGACGTGTTGCAGGCGGCGGATGGCGAGGAGGCACTCGCTCATTTGCTGGCGCAGGAGGTGGATCTGGCTTTGTTGGATCTCAACATGCCGAAAATTAATGGCTTCCGACTACTCCGCATCATTGCCAAGGAATACCCCGGTCTGCCGAGTATCATTCTCTCCGCCTACGGCGAGGAGCGCGAGCGCGTGAAAGGTCTGGAACTCGGCGCGGATGACTACGTGGTGAAGCCATTCAGCCGGGCAGAACTCCTCGCACGCATCGCGGCAGTCCTGCGACGTTCCCCGGTGCGGCGTGTCAGAGGGGCAAAATCTCTCCTTTTCCCGGGAGGACGCCTGAATCCGGAGACGCGTTGCGCCGAGTTTGAAGATGGAAGACTCCCTGTCTCTCTTCGGGACAAGGAATACGATTTGTTCCACTACCTGCTCTCGCATTCCGGGCGCGTTATTTCTCAGGAGGAGCTGCTTCTGCGTGTCTGGGGAAGGCATACCTCGGCGAGCGAAACTCGCACAGTGGCAGTTACGTTGGCGCGCCTGCGCGAGAAAATCGGCGATCGCGTCGCCTCGCACATCAAAAACGTTCGTGGACGTGGCTACACATGGGAGGCATCATGAAGAAAAAAACGCTCATCTTCTTTCTCGTTTTTGTGTTGCCGGCTCTTGGGGCTGCGCTCTGGCAGGCCCTCCAGGCGGCTCGTTTGGAGGACGAACTCAGGCGCATTGACCGCAAAGCGCAGGCGGCGAGGCTGCTGGAACTATCGCTGCCGCGCGTGCAGGCGGAGATGGGCAAGCTCCTGGCTGACGAGCGCAAGAAACTGGGGGATGATCCACCGATTGGTCTGGTGAATGTTCCCATGCCGGAGGGGGGAAAGGCTGATTTTAACTGTGGTTTTTTCCTGCTTACTCCTGCGAGTTTGCAGTCTTTCGCGGGAGATGAAGATTTCGCACGCAAGCTGGCAGATGTCCCTATTCTCACCAACACAATCCGCCGCAAAGCATACAATCCTTCCGCTCCCATCATTGATCCTCGCGAAAAGACTCGCTATGACCCGCGTACCCAATTGCCGCTTTTCAGCGTGTATGAGATCACGAACACGGATTTGGATGCGCCTATGCGCCGCACCGGCGTCCCCGGTCCCTTTTTTGCCTGGCACTATAAGGACAACCTCATCTATATGCGCTCCATCCCCACCACGCACGGTGCGGCGGCAGATGGCTTTGTGATTGATAGCGCCAAGCTTGCGCAGCATCTGCTGCCCCTCGTGGAGCCGGGCTTGCCGGAGGCTGAGATTACCTTTGCAAACAAAGGAGAGGCACCGAATCTTTCGCCTTTGCCTCTCGTGCTCAGAGCCGGGGACAATGTGCAGCTGCCGGATACTGCGGAGCGGCGCCGTGCCCTGCGCGGTCCCGTCATTTCCGCCTGGCTCATCTCCATCCTCACGATTGCAGGCGTATTTGCCTTGTTGGCGTTCTATTCCCGTGTAGAGCAGCGGCGTGCGGATTTTGTTTCCTCTGTCACCCATGAGCTGCGTACTCCGCTCACTAGTTTCCAACTTTACACGGAGTTGCTGCAAGATCCCAGCGTGCCGGCAGGGAAAAAACAGGAATACCACGATATCCTCCACCGCGAAAGCTTGCGGTTGGGGCATCTCGTGGAAAATGTCCTCGCTTTTGCCCGCCTCACCCGTGGCAAAGTGCGCGGCCGTTGCGATGTCGGTGGTTGTGCGCAGATGATTTCTCCATTGTTAGAAAAAACGGCAGAGCATCTTCGCAAGACCGGTTTCGTCGTGCACGTGAACATGGATAAACGGACAGAGTTGTTGCGTCTGAGGACGGACCTCGTTTCGGTCGAGCAAATCCTGCTCAACCTTGCGGACAATGCTACCAAGTACGTGGAGACCGAACACCCCGCCGTTACCATCAACGTGCTGCAAAGGCATCGTTCTCTCGTGGTGCGTTTTAGCGACAACGGTCCGGGCATTGCCCCGGAGCTTCGCCGCCGTCTTTTCCGTCCCTTCTCACGAGGCGATCAGTCTCAGGATGCCCGTAAGCCCGGCGTGGGGCTGGGCCTTGCTCTCTCTCGGGATCTCGCCCGTTCCATAGGCGGGGATCTCACCGCTGAATTCGGAGCCGAAAAGGGAAGCTCTTTCTTGCTCTCTCTCCCATTGGGGGAATAAATCGAAGGGGAAACAGATGCCCGGCGCAAAATCGATTAGGAGTATTGTGTAAGCTCCGGGGGTGAGATCAAAAGGTGCAAATTCTAACGCGATTACCCTTGCTTCTCGGGAGACGACATGATACCATCCGTGGAGTACGTTTGCGTTTCAAGACGCAACGACAAGCACAACAACACATCCATGCTATGAAATACAGATGCAAAGTTTGCGGAGCAATCATTGAAAGCGACGGCATCCCGGAATCCTGCCCCGTCTGCAAGGTGAAGGGTGCTGATAAGTTCGAACTCATCGAAGAGAATACGGAGAAAGTATACGCCGATGAGCACCGCGTGGGCGTGGCTCAGGGGCTGGACGCTGAAGTCGTGCAGGGGCTGCGCGACCATTTCAACGGCGAGTGCTGCGAGGTTGGCATGTACCTTGCTATGAGCCGCCAGGCCGAGCGTGAAGGTTATCCTGAAATCGCGGATGCCTACAAGCGTTATGCGTTTGAGGAGGCGGAGCATGCCGCTAAGTTTGCCGAGCTGCTCGGTGAGGTGCTTACGCCGGACACCAAGAAGAATCTTGAAATGCGCGCTGAGGCCGAATTCGGCGCTTGCGCCGGTAAACTCGCCATCGCCAAGCGAGCCAAGGAGCTTGGCTATGACGCTATCCATGATACCGTGCACGAAATGTGCAAGGACGAAGCTCGCCATGGCAAAGGCTTTGATGGCCTGCTTAAGCGCTACTTCGGCAAGTAAATCAGGAATCCATCCTTTAGAAAACGGGCGGGGAAGCGGCAGAAGATGCCACTCCCCGCTTTTTTCGTGACATACAGGAGGCTGATGCCTCGGTTCCGTCTTTGCAGGGCGGAGAAAATGTGGTAGAAAAGGCTTGGTTATGGAATCAATCATGAAGAATTACTACATTCCCACGGTTATCGAGAAAACGAATCAGGGGGAACGAGCATATGATATTTATTCGCGGTTGCTGCTGGACCGCGTGATCTTTATTGGGACGGAGATTGACGACACGGTGGCGAACTCGGTGATTGCGCAGCTGCTCTTTTTGCAGATGACGGAACCGAAAAAAGATATCCATCTCTACATCAATTCACCCGGTGGTTCGGTAACCGCGGGGTTGGCGATCTACGACACGATGCAATTTGTCTCCTGCGATATCAATACATACTGCATCGGCATCGCTGCATCGATGGCCTCCGTCCTGCTGGCGGCGGGCACGAAAGGGAAGCGCTTCTGCCTGCCGAACTCCCACGTGATGATCCACCAGGTGCGAGGCGGGGCACAGGGCACGGCAGCGGATGTGGAGAGAACTATCAACTTCATGTTCAGCCTGGACAAGCGACTCACCTCCATTCTCGCGCAGCACACGGGGAAGGATGCTAAGCAGGTGAAAAGTGACCAGGATCGCGATAATTACATGACTGCCGAGGAATCATTGGCATACGGTATCGTGGACCGCATCCTCACTCACAAACCGGAGACCAAGTAAGGATATGGCGAAGAAGACTGTAAAACGTTGCGTATTTTGCCGCGGCGAAGAGGAAGATGGACGTCCCATGCTCTCGCTGAGTTCGGAATTGAATATCTGCTTTCCGTGTATTGAAAGGCTTGATGATCTGATGTTCCGCAGTGCGCCGAAAGGAGACATTGCTGCGGAGCGCATCCTGCAACTTATCAGTGAAACGCACCCGGAGCTCGTGCCACAAACAGAGAAGGGCGTGGACTCGGTCCTCCCCGTGCAGCGTTGCGCGCAGGATAAACTCCCTACCCCAGAGGAATTACACAAAAAGCTGGATGCCTATGTCATTGGTCAGGAACACGCCAAACGCACGCTTTGTGTGGCGGTGTATAACCATTACCTGCGCTTGCGACAGAAACAGGACGACGATGGCACAGAAATTGAAAAAAGCAACATCCTGCTGGCAGGTTCCACGGGGTCCGGAAAGACACTGCTCGCCAAAACGCTGGCGAGAATACTGGATGTGCCCTTCTGTATTGTGGATGCCACCACATTGACCGAAGCGGGATACGTCGGAGAGGATGTCGAGAATATCGTGCTGCGCTTGCTGCAGGCGGCGGATATGAATGTCGGCAAAGCCGAGCGAGGCATCATCTATGTGGATGAAATAGACAAGATCGGACGCAAAACGCAGAACGTGAGCATTACCCGCGACGTGAGCGGGGAAGGAGTGCAACAGGCCCTGCTGAAAATTGTCGAGGGCACGGAATGCAACATCCCCCCGAAAGGAGGCAGGAAGCATCCGAATGAAAACTACATCCGCGTGAATACCGAAAACATACTCTTCATCTGCGGTGGTGCATTCGTAGGGTTGGAAGACATCATCCGTAAACGCTTGGGAGCCTCCACACTCGGCTTCGCCAGCATTGAAGAGGGACGCGATGCCAAGGAGTACACTGAAGCGGAAGTCCTTTCCAAAACGCAGCCGGAGGATCTTTTCCTCTTCGGCATGATCCCGGAATTGGTGGGACGTCTGCCAATCTTCGCCCCTCTCACCACTCTGACAGAAGACGAACTGATGGAACTGCTTACCAAACCGAAAAATGCATTGGTGAAGCAGTACACAAAATTGCTGGCAATGAGCGGGGTGAAACTCATCGTGGAGCCCAAAGCTCTGCGTGCTATGGCAAAGCAAGCCATCGAACGCGGCACCGGCGCACGCGCTTTGCGCAGTATCTTCGAGAATCTCATGCTTGATATCATGTACATCGCACCCAGTGATGAAAGCATTGAATCGGTCACCCTCACGGAGGCCACCGTTCTCGGCAAGGGCAAACCGAAAATTACCCGCAAGAAGTAAGCCAATACGCCATGCGAGTGCTTGGAATTGAGTCGAGTTGCGATGAAACTGCCGTCGCGGTTCTGGAGGATTCCCCCGCCGGAGTTCGCGTGCTATGCTCGCTCGTTTCCACGCAAATTCCCATGCATCGGCTTTACGGCGGCGTCATTCCGGAGTTAGCCTCGCGCAATCACTCAGGACGCCTGCCTTCCCTGTTGCAAGAAGCTCTGGAGCAGAGCAACTGCACTCCGGAAAATATCGATGCCTTCGCCGCCACGGGAGGGCCGGGACTTGTGGCAGCCCTGCTGGTGGGGCACACGGCAGCCAAAGCTATTGCTCTTGCTGCCGGAAAACCCTTCATCTCTGTGAATCACCTGGAGGGACATCTGCTCTCTCCCTTTCTGTTCAGGGAGGGGAGAGAAAACGAACCGACGCCGCTGCCGCACGTGGGGTTGGTAGTTTCCGGGGGACATAGTCTGTTGTTGCATGTGAAAGGACTTGACGACTATGAACTCATGGGCAGATCCCGCGATGATGCGGCGGGTGAGGCTTTTGACAAAGTGGCGCGTATGTTGGATCTGCCCTATCCCGGCGGTCCGGAAATTGACAAACGAGCCGAGCGCGGAGATGCGCAACGCTTCAACTTGCCACGCCCCATGCTGCACGAGTCAGGATATGACTTCTCTTTCTCGGGACTTAAGACGAGCGTGCTGCACACTCTGGCAAAACTTATCCCCGGCGGTGATCCACACGGGCTGGACGAGCAAAGCCTCTGCGACCTCTGTGCCGGCGTACGTGCCGCCATCGTGGATGTCCTTGTCCATAAAACTCGCCTCGCTCTGCGACACACGGGATTACGCTTACTAGCGGTCTCCGGCGGAGTTTCGTGCAACAGTTCCCTGCGTGTGCGCCTCAGAGAAATGTGCGAGAGGGAAGGGGTTGAACTGCTGCTGCCCCCTCCGGAACTTACCACCGACAACGCAGCCATGATTGCCTTTGCCGGACTCCTGCGCGCGAAGGCAGGAAAGTTCAGCTCTCTCGAAACTCCGGTAGATCCGAACCCTCAGCTCGCCGGTTTTGCCACGCGGTCCTGATTTTCCCTCCCAGTCCATGAATCTGCACGACATCCTCCTCAAACTCCTGCCCGAGATACTGCCGCGGCGCGCTCAGGATGCCATCAAGGGCAAAGAGCTCATCCGACTTGTTCGTGAAAGACTCGGAGATACCTATTCCGACGGCACGCTGCGCACGCATTTCTCCCTCATTGCACTGGAGGAAGAAGGCTGCCTTGCTCGCATCCCGGGTGGGCAGGGCTACTACCTGAGACCGGAGGCAGGCGCCCCTCAGCCCACGCTGCAGGAGCTGCTTACTGAGCCGAACACGCGGGATGACACCCCTCAGCACCGCGCCCTCGCTCTCGCCGTGCGCCTTTACGATGTGGCCGGGCTGGGTGTTTTCGCCTTTCCGGTGGGCGAAGAAAGCTGGTTGCATCCGGATCTCGTGGCCGTGCATTGGCCCGCGGGAGAACGGAGAGAGGACGGAGCCTACGTGATGTTGCCGGACGAAAGCCGCGCCCCCGCGTACCGCGCTATCTGCCTCTCCTCCTCGCAGGAGAATGAGGAAGAACTCCGCCGCGCCTTTTTTCGCACTCTCTCCTGCGGCTCATGGGCACAGGAAGCAGAATTACTTATTCTCGGCCATGAGGCTGAACAAGCCGCAACTGCTTTACTGCAACCGGCAGAACGCTTCGGAGTCGGTCTGCGCTGCCTGAGTGAAAGCGGTATCCCGGAAACTCTGCCGCGTGCGGAAGAGCTCCTGCGCATGCCACGCCCGGAGTTCGAACAGCTGCTTCTCTCCATCCCATCGATCTGCCTTGCCAAGCCTCGCCGTAATCTCGCAGCTCCCACTGCCGACCATGCGAGCCCTCCGCTGCAAGCCGTTCTGCGTTGGGCTGAGCAATGTGTCATGCGGGGACGCGTCGAGCCCTACGAACGCTGCATTGCCGCCGTGTAACAATGTACTGAATCGTCCTATGAGCCGCCGCCATATTCTTTTTGCCATCCTTTTGCTGGGGGGAATTTTCCTCGCGGGGGATGCTCTGCTTGGTCTGGGGCGCACGGCTTTCTTCGTCCACAAAGCAGAGGTTGTGTCGGGGGTAGTAACGGATGCGCGTGAGCGACCGTTTGAGGGATGGGGAGAGATGCTTGCTCACGGTAATTTCCCATGGGAGGGAGACACAGCACACCGCCCTATTGTGCGCTTTTCTATCGATGGTCACGCAGCCGTAGCTGATCGTTTGCCGGATCTCGATACGCATGCCTATCCGGATGGTGAACAGGTGGAACTCCTTTACCATCGTCCCACCGCCACGACTCGGATCAATCGCTTCCATCTGCTCTGGGGTGGCGACCTGATCCAACTCGCCGGAGGATGCATTCTTACCTTGTTGATGAGGAAACTCCTGCGTCGCAAGAAACATCATCGTAAAGATTCTTCCTCCTCTGATGCATCACCCCGGAAGCCGGCAAAGCCTGAGACGCCTGCTTCATCGAAACGCCGTCGAACCTCCTCCGAGAAAAAGACTGCCAAAGCAACTTCGGGCAGCGGAGGTCAAGGAGGCAAACGACCCAATCAGGGAAGCAGAAAGAAAAATCGGATGAAACGACCTGAAGCGTAAGCTCGTCCGTCGCCGTTGAGTTCACGACCGACATCCACAGAATCGGGTAAAGGTGCACCGCTCACACAAATAATTCAGAGAAGTCGCAAATTCGACTTGCGTTTTCGCTTCGGCGGGTGTATAAGTGCCCCACACCTCTCGTTTTCCCAACAGGGAAGAGGTTCGTTTTTAACATCTAACTTTCACGCAATCATGTCCAAACACTCCTCCCTGAAAGCTTCGAGCTCCGTCGGTGGCAAGCGTTCCGTGCTCAAACGTTTTGAGCGGGTCAAGCTCCTCAAGGAGCGCGGTCAATGGAAACAGGGTCAGAGCCCCATCGGGCTGCCCAAGACCAAGTTTGAGGCGTAAGGAACGGCAATCATGCGTGTGCCGGGGTTTTGACGGTGCCTGCATTGCAAGCCGACGATCTTTTCCATCCCCGCATCGGTTTCCGTTTGCGGGGTTTTCTTTTTCCTTTCTTTTCCATCCATGAGCGAAGAAACAATCTCTCCCGAGCAATCGGGAATCCGTATCAACAAATATTTGGCTCTCTGCGGGTACGAATCGCGGCGCAACGCTGACAAACTCGTGAAGGAGGGCTCAGTCGAAATCAACGGTAAACGAGTGGACTCTCCGGGTGCGCGCGTAATGCCCGGAGATTATGTGAAAGTACGTGGCAAGCACGCTGTACCTAAGGAAGGCATCACTCTGTTGTTGAATAAAACGCGGGGATTTATCTGTAGCCGCCGTCGGCAAAACAAGGAGAACACGGTTTATGATCTGCTGCCTCTGCAGTACCGTCACGTAAACTACGTCGGCCGTTTGGATACGGACAGTGAAGGGCTGCTGCTGCTTACCAACAAGGGGGATCTGGGGCAGCAAGTGGCGCACCCCTCCAACGGAGTGGAAAAGGAGTATTGGGTAACGCTGGATCAGCCGTATGAGGATAAAAATTTACTGCAGATGCTGAGGGGACTGCGTTTGCCGGATGGACAACAGGCCAAGGCAAAGCAGGTGGCGCGTCTCTCCCTGCGGCGTGCCGTCGTGGTACTCGACCAGGGTATCAAGCGTCAGGTGCGCCAGATGTTCGCCTGCATGGGGTTCCACGTTCAGAAGTTGGTGCGAGTTCGTATCGGCTCACTATGGGGCGGGGATTTGTTGCCGGGGCATTGCATCGAACTCACCCCGGAGCAGGAAAAACTTGCTTTCACCAACCCCAAACGACGCAAGGGACTTCTGGACGCTAAACTCGCTTTCCCCGTTGACAGAGCCGCTTCCCCGAAACAACTTTCCGGGAAGCTGGATTCTAAGGCAGCTCGAAAAGCTATCGAGGAGACCGGACACTACCATTTCAATCCCGCCGATTTTGAGGATGAGGAAGACGAAAGTCGTTACAGTCACAAGCTTTCCGGAGAAGGCAGAAAAGACTACCGGCAAAAGAGGAATTCAGAAAGCGGTGAGAAACGTCCCCCGCGGGGACAATTCCGACGCTCCTCTTTTGACAGGAACAAGGTCCATTCCTCCCCCGGGAGAGAGGGAGAACGAGATCGGCGTTCTTTCCGCAAACACGGCGGTGAGAAGAGTTCGCGCCCCTTCCACGCGAGAGAGGATGGGGGAGGCTCGCGCGGAGGCAAGTTTACGCGTTCTCACTCCGGGGAGTCGCGTTACCGTGGCGGGCAGTCCGGCAGGACGAACGCGCCACGACGGAACGGATCTTTCAAAACCTCTGCGCGCAAAAAATACGACGCTCGTTGAGACAGCCACAGCCCTTTTCTTCCGATGAAGCGTTTGATCGTGTTCGTAGCTTTGCTGTTGGGCGCTTGTCCTGTATCCCCTGGACAGTCTGCTCAAAACCCTGCCACGACGAGTGTGGTGGAGGAAGTGGACGCCTCTCTTGAGGAACGACTGCATACGCTTAAGGATCAAGCAGAGAAGGGGGATCTGCACGCAGCTCAGCAGGTTTATCTGCGCTACGCTCTGGCACACAAACCGGACAAGGCTCGCACGTGGGCGGCGCTCTACACCAAGCTGCTCACCCAAAAGGCGGAAGCCGGTGACTCGGCCGCCATGCTGCAGTTAGGCGCGCGCTACATGGGAGGAGCAGATTATACGCCTCAAAATATCCAGCAGGCGACAACGTGGTTCTCTCGCGCGGCAGAGGCCGGTGAACCTGCCGGCGCATACATGCTCGGCGAGATGTACTCTCGCGCCGGAAACGTTCCCATGGCGCAGCAATCTTACACCAGAGCCTATGAACTCTACACCGCTCGCCTGGAAAAGAATGCCGACGATATTGAAGCTCTCTATTGGCTCGGTTTCATGCAACAAAACGGGCAAGGTACGAAACAGGACGCACCTGCCGGACTCGTCAGGCTGGAGCGAGCTTGCGAAGCCGGCTCTGCCTGGGCTGCTGCACAACTTTTCAAGACCTACTACAACGGCGTTGGCGTCCCGGCGGATAAACCCCGCGCCATTTCCTACGCCCGCAGGATGGCGGATGAACACCACAACGGCACGATGGCTTACATCGTAGCTCGTGCATACCTGCAGGGCGAGGGTGTGCCACAGGATGTTGAACTTGGCGAGCATTACCTGGACCAGGCCGAACGCGCCAATGAGCCGGATGCCATCTACGTGAAGGCGCGGCGTCTGGAAGAAGCCGGAAAAGCGGGGGAGGCTCTGCCATACTACCGCCGCGCCGCCGGCATGCAGCAGCGTGATGCTCTCGTACGCCTCGGCGCCAAGATGCTTCATGGCTCCCCGGAATTGGAGCAGGATGCCGAACGCGGTCTCGCTCTCCTGGAGCGCGCCGGCAATCGCTTCGAATCTCCCGCCGCGGCTTTGGAACTTGCGCATTATTACGAGGAACACGGTGAGCAGGGAACGGCAGATTCCTGGTACATCGCCGCTAGTAATCGCGGCGTTCCGGAAGCTATGGCGCGCCGTGGTCTGCTGCACCTCATTCCCGGCAGCGCTGCTACCTGGGATCCCACACGCGCCTGGCAGTGGTGGCGCACCGGTGAACGCGCAGGGGACAAAACATGTGCCCTCTACATCGCGCTCTTCCTGTACGTCTTCACGCCTCTGTTGCTCATCTTCGTTTTCGGGTTTCCCATTTTCGTTGGTCGCCGCTACGCAAAACAGGCCAGGCGTGAACTTGAAGAAGCCGCGAAGAAGGAACGGGATTAAAAGGCGTTCCACTCTTTTCGATTTCCCTGATGTATCTGTCGCAGGTGAGGATGCCTCTCAATTCTCCTCAGTGGGGAAGGAAATATCGACGCTGCTTTTCGGAGATAGGAAGCGCAAGTTGCTCCATAACGGCAAGCATGTCTTCCCAGACGGCGCGCCGCGCAGAGAGTGACTCGTTACGCAGTAGATAACTCGGGTGGTAAGTCACGCGCACAGGCAGCTGATCCGCAAGATGGTGCCAGACGCCGCGAAGGGAACTCACACTTCCTTCCCCTCCCAGTAGTCCATGTGCCGCCGTTGCGCCGAGGCACACCACACAAGCGGGCTGAATCGCGCGCAACTCGGCAAGCACAAGCGGCAGACAGGCGGCGATCTCTTCCGGCGTGGGCGGTCGGTTTGCCGTTCCCTGATTGGCTCCCATGGAGGGACGGAATTTGCAGATATTGGTGATGTAGATTTGTTCGCGCTTCAGCCCCATGGCACGAAGGATTTCGTTGAGCTTCTGCCCGGCTTTCCCCACAAAGGGTTCTCCGAGGCGTTCCTCGTCGTAACCGGGAGCTTCGCCGACGAGGACAAGGCGCGCATGAACGTCCCCAACGGAAAACACCATCTTCTCACGCAGGGAACCGAGGCGGCGAGCGGCAGACCAATTGACGGCCCGGCGGCGGAGGTAGTCTATTTTCTGCTCCGGAGACGAGAGCTCCGCGGCTTCGTTTCGAGAGGTAGTGGGAGGCGGCGATGAGAACCACGTGCGCAGGATGTCGCGTGCCTGATCATCGACGGGAATGCAGTGTACACCCTTTTCCTGCAGGGTTTTCAGACTCGCGCGCACGATATCCCGAAGCGTAGTTGTGGAAGAATTGGAAGGCATATTCAGCGGCGACGAGAGAGTTCACTCTGGTAAGAGCGTCCGAGTTGTTGTGCATGCTGCTCGATCCATTGCCTCAGACTGCGCTTGCCGGCAGGTTCCTCATCGACAGCGAGACGGTTTTGGGTAAGCCCTCTGACCTCATCGCGCGTGAGCATGACGTCATGCATCAGCGAGCCAAGCACACCTGCGGCCGCGTAGCCGACCCAATGAGGCACGGGTAGAATGAGACGTCGCACCCCCATCGTTTGTGCCAGTAAGCGCCACAAATCGCGGAAGCTGTACGTTTCCGGGCCGGTAGCGTGTACGACGCGGTGAGGTTCCGGTCGTTCAGCCTCCTCCATCGCAAGATCGGCGAGATCTCGCACGTGGACAGGCTGGAGAAAGTAATCAGTGCCGCTGCCAAAGGTGCCCACGCAGGGGAGGTGTCGAAGGCTCCAAGCCATATTGTTGATGAGGATGGATTCCTGCGGCGTTTCCCCAAAAAGTACCGCCGGGCGCAGGATTGAATGGGGTAAGCCGGGATCGGACAAGGCTTGCTCGAGATGCGCCTTCCCGCTGAAATAGGGCAATGGCGAAGAAGCATCCGGTTTGGTGATGCTCACGTGTACCACGCGCCGCACGCCTGCCTGCTGAGCCGCGCGAAAGAGCGCCAGCGTGTTTTCCACAGCCTCTCTGTGAGAGAAGGCGGCGTGTCCCGCTCCGTTGAATGAAAAACGAACCCAGTAGGTATTCACCAGAACATCGACGCCGCGCAGGATATCCTCGCCGTTCGCCGACCATGGCATGGGGCGTAACTCGTAGCAAGCAGGGTTTGGCAAACGCCCGGCAGAATTGGTGAGACCAACGACGCGCCAACCACGACGAACTGCCTCAGCAGCAACATAGCGACCGCTGTACCCCAGCACCCCGGTGATGGCCACAGTCTTCATGTGCCTGCTCAGTTTATCATTTCCTTTCGGCGAAAGTTCGATTGTTCAAAAGCAAGCACAGCGGTTCCTCTCTTCCCGAGAGTGATCAGCCCTCGACGTCGTCCGGGAAAATCAGATGGCGCGGAGCAGGCGTGATGCTGCGAACAGTCATCTTCACCGGATCCCCTCCGATTTCAAGCGGCAGCCGCACAGAGTCCCCTACCTTGTGCCCGATGAGTTTGGCTCCCAGCTTGGAACTGTACGCCACCACGCGCTCCTCCGGCACGGAATCCCATGCGCCCAACACGGTGTAGACCACTTCTCCCCCGTCCTCAGTGACAAAGGTGACACTCGTTCCCATGCTGACAGCATCACAGCTGGCGTCTGCAAAATCCGTCGGCTGAGCTTGCGCAAGTTGGCGAGAAAGCTCCTCGGAGCGACGAACCAACACCTGCCGGGTGGCTTTGGCATCCTGGTAGCCACCGTTCTCGCGCAAGTCTCCTTCAGCGCGGGTGATCTCCAAATCATGCTTGTTTTTGGGAATCTTGACGTTGATAATCTCCTCGTATTCCGCCTTGCGCTGGGCAAAGGAGCGCAGAGACACGTAGAGTGTCTGCTTTGCCTTGGGGGCGCTGCGCGCGAGAGCTATCTCCTGCAGACCCGGGTGCACCTTCATCATGCTGGCCAGCAGGAAATTGCGATCCAAATCCGGCAGAACAGCAGAATCATAAATCGACTTCGCGAAAGGACGAGCTTCCGGCTCGCTGAGCCCCGTCACCAGATCCGGCGCCAGTTGCTTGTCCTCCACGAGCATGTTGCGCAGGCGCAACGCACGATTCGGCGCGCCGTCAGCGCTGTCGCGTTCGATGGCGCTGATAATCGCCGCTCCCAACGCCATCTTGGATCGTTCCACCGCCTCTTTCGCAACGCCATGCCGCTCCTTGCAGAGCCAAATGAGAACGCTGGGCTGGAGTGTCTGGCGAGAAATGCCGGCATCCACCTCAGAGAAGAGTTGTTCCTTGTTGCCATTCTGCAGGATGAAATCTGCCGCCGTGGATGTAACACGCTGCCCTCCCATCAGGAAAAGGTGAGTCAGATACGCCTGCCAATCCTCCGGATACGCCTCACGGACAGCTTTGTAAACGCAGAGCTGGCGGGTCGGCGGCAACTCGCCGATGTAATGCACGAGTTCTTCAGCGGGAATATCCCGAAGCTTGTCGGACAACTGAATTGTCTGCTGCACGCCCTCTTTTTCCATGGCCTGCTGCAGAGCGGCGCGCCCTGCCTCTCCCTCTGCCACACGCGCGGGAATCTCGTCCCGGATAATGATGAGCTGAAGCACGTGCTGCGGCTCCATGTGATCGCGCTGTATGTCCTTTTCCATGGCGGCGATGAGCTTGGCTGCGGCATCGTACTGCCCACGTAGCACTTCTCCCACATGCGCTTGATCAAGTATCCGCACGCAGGTCTCCAGAGAACCGGCATCCTGGTAGTCGGCCAGCAGCGCCTCGGCCGCACTCTCGGCTCGGCGAAGACAGATGGCTTCCCCTCGCTTTGTGGGCAGACGGAAGTGCGGGGACTGCCGCATGGCCGCCCGCGCCTTCTCCCACCAGGGTCTCCATTCTTCTGTGGGGATGACGCGCCCGCTCAGGAAGCGTTCCAAATCTTCCGGCTGCATCGGCAGTACCTCATTCACTCCTTCCCTCAGGGAGTAGTTGTTTTCCAACACTTCGGTGATGAAGGCCAGCATGGTGTCTTTCCCTTCCGCTCTGCTGCGAGCTGCCTTGGGATCTTCGTAACAAGCAACCAGGAAGTGCTTCTCCGGCAGTGGCGTGAGCTGGTTGAATGCCAGCTTCAGTCCCATGACGTAGCCGGGGCGTTTCTCAAAATTCACCTTAACTGCCTGCTTGCTCAGCGACCATACTTCCACCTTGCCCACGCCCCACTCGCTGTGCATCACATACTTTCCGGGGCTAATCCTATCCATTCTTTCGGCAAAATTCATCGGGATTTTCCCCGCGTTAACCAGTTTTTCAAGGTCACTATGCATACGTAGGGACATATTAGCACACCTCGTATCAAGGTCAATTCCAAATATCATCACGATATGCACACATGTCCCAATAAAAATTTCTCCGGGCTCATTCAACCCATTTCCCCATGTGTTTCCCATGGATGAAGAAGGTAAGCCAGCAAGACGGCAAACTTCGCCAAGTTCGCGCGCAAGCGCGGGAATTTCTTGAATCGTACTTCGTACGTCGTAAATAACTAACGACTTATGCTGCATGACGTGCCGTTAACTACCATCGGGTGTGCTTTTTCTTGGTACGGATGTGAAAATGAGGTAGGCATAGACGCGCCGCAGCGCTCCGGCTGAGGGAGAGTATCGCCCACCGCAGCCTCGCCGCCGGCGTGTTTGTGGTGCGCGTTGGCGCCATGGGTTCGTGATGCCGCTTTTTCTTCTTTAACGCAGTTGACAGCACATCGACGATGGCGCATAATGACGCCCATCAGGGGCAATGGAAGCCCTGTTGGAATACGGAATATGGACATTCAATACTTGCTCTTTCTACAGCATGCGCGAGAAACGCTGGGAGGCGTTTTCAACAGCTTTTTTCTGCAAATCAGTGACTTGTCGTCCGGTATGTTTGTCTGGCTGCTCGCCTGCGTCGTGTTTTGGTCGGTGAACAAAAAAGTTGGAGGTTTCCTGTTTCTGAATGTCGGTTTCTCGCGCTTTTTCATGCAGGTGCTGAAGCTGACGTTCTGTGTGTACCGTCCGTGGATACGCTCGGCGGAGATCCTGCCTATCGAGAAGGCGTCCGGTTACTCGTTTCCGAGCGGACATACAGTGACGGCGACTGCAAATTACGGAACGCTGATGGAGAGATACCGGCAGAGTCGTCCTCTGTGCATTTTCCTCGCTCTCATGATCCTGCTCACCATGTTTTCGAGGAACTACATCGGCGTTCACACGCCACAGGATGTCGTCGTTGCGCTGTTGCTCGGCATCGTGGTCGTGCTCTGCGGCGCGCGGGTGTGGGAATGGCTGGAGGCTCATCCGACTCGAGATTATTTGCTGCCGTGCGCAGGAGTGGTGTTGGTGACCCTTTTTCTGGCCTATATTTCCCTGAAAAACTACCCGTTGGATTATGTGAACGGTAAGCTCCTTGTGGATCCGCGGAAAATGATGATCGATGGCTACAAAGATGCCGGAAGGTTGCTGGGTGTCGCGTTCGGATGGTTTCTGGAACGTCGGTTTGTGCGTTTCAGCCTGGATGTCCCCGTGGCTCGCCGTGTCGCCAGAGCCGGTTTCGGCGTGCTTCTTCTGCTTCTCTACGAAGGCTGTGCCATGCCTGCGCTGACGGCTTCTCTCGCCTCATCCTGGGGCTATTTCGTGGCGACCTTCTTTGAGCTTATTCTTCTGATGGTCATCTACCCTCTCTTTTTTGCCCGCGAGAAAAAGGCTGCGTGATGAGTGACCCCGTTCGTGCCGATTTTGATTTGTTCTCCGAGGAATAAAACGACCGCCACGGCGGAACCGAAGCGGTCGGGAAAGAGGGTACGCAGAGCAGAGATTAACCGAGTACCTCGGCACGCTCCTCAAGGAGCTCCTTGCAGGAGGCATCGATTTTCTCGCGCGAGAATGCATCCAGCGGCAGGCCTTCCACGATGGTGTGGGTGCCATCGGCGTTCGTGCGCGTAGGCTGGGAGCAGATGATGCCCTCCGGCAAACCGTACTTGGTGCCGTCTGAGTAGCTGGCTACGGAGAACCAATCTCCCTCCGGTGTGGGGGTGACAAGTTTCTTCACCGTCATGAGCGCAGCATTAGCTGCGGAGGCTGCAGAGGAAGCGCCACGAGCCTGAATGATGGCAGCGCCGCGCTGCTGCACCGTCTTGATGAACTCTCCCTTCAGCCAATCCGTGTCAGAAATGGCTTCAGTCACCGGTTTGCCGTTGATCCTGGCATTCGTGAAGTCCGGGTACTGGGTGGAAGAATGGTTGCCCCAGATCGTCATGTTGGTGACGGCAGAAACAGGTACTCCCGCCTTCGCAGCGAGTTGGCTCTTGGCGCGGAACTCATCCAGCATCGTCATGGCAAAGAAGTTTTGCTTCGGAAGGCCGGTAGCGTTATGCAGGGCGATGAGGCAGTTCGTGTTGCAGGGATTGCCCACCACGAATACCTTGCAATCCGGCGCGGCATTCTCCGCAATGGCTTTGCCCTGGCCCACAAAAACCTTGCCGTTGATGCTCAGCAAATCCTTACGCTCCATGCCCGCCTTGCGCGGCACCGAGCCCACGAGCATGCACCAGTTGGCATCCTTGAAAGCCACGGCGGGATCATCCGTAGCCACAATTTCTTTCACGAGGGGGAAAGCGCAGTCATCCAGCTCCATCACCACACCATGCAGCTTGTCCAAACAGGGAGTGATTTCCAAAAGCTTCAGTATAATCGGCTGGTCTGCCCCGAGCATTTCGCCCGCAGCAATGCGGAAGAGCAGGGAGTACGCGATATTGCCGGCCGCGCCGGTCACAGTCACAGTGATAGGGGTCTTCATACGCGTGTTATTATGCCCTCTTCACACCGGGGGGTCAATGCTAATGTTCTTCTCCTTTCCTCTTTTTCACGCAGAAACTCGAATCCGGGGAAGTTTTTTTGCCCAAAAAGAGAAGTTTACAGTTGACGCGCGCCCCAAAAGCGCCTATAATCACCCCGCGTCATTTGGAGCGGTGGCTGAGAGGCTGAAAGCAACCGTTTGCTAAATGGTCGTACGGGCATAAACCCGTACCGGGGGTTCGAATCCCCCCCGCTCCGGTGAAAAAAAACGCTCTCGAGATCGAGAGCGTTTTTTTGTGAGTCTTTCCTTCTTTACTGAGTCTTTCCTTCTTTACTAGAAGTTGAACTTGAAGCCCACTGTGGCATTGAAGTCGAAGAAAGAGGAGCGCAGTTCCGCTCCGGCATCCAGGAA
>CANQJI010000016.1 GCA_947624205.1 uncultured Akkermansia sp.
CCCCCGCAGAGAGGAATCCAAGGGAGAGAGCGAGAAGCTCTCTCCCTGGTCAGAGGGGAATGGGGAGGCTGAAAGCCCCCCCATAAGCGGAGCCATGCTGACCTTCCTTAGTGTAAAATAAAAATTCGCCCACCTTAATTATTATAGTTGACTTAGGCAAACGCATTTCCTAATGCGTTTGCCCCGGCAGTGGGGGAATTTTACTTGACACATGGGAGGAAGGGGGGGTAGAAGGAGGGGGTAAACATTTTAGAAAAATGAAGGAGAACGAGGAACGAAAAGAGTGGGAGAAGATTCCGTCGGGTGCACAACAAATCCACGAGAAGAACATAGCTCCGTTGGATACTGCATCTGCCCCGCCAAGACCCCATGGTTCGGCGTACATGGGCAATTATGCGGCACCTCCTTTGGAAAAAATTCGCGTGGCGATGATTGGACTTGGAGCGCGCGGAATGGCTCTGCTGCGTATTTTGTCCGAGTTAGAGGATTGCGAGGTGGTGGCATTGTGCGACACTCGCGAAGAGGCCCGGCGGAGCGCTGCAGTGGAACTTCGGGACAGGGGAAAGGCGGAGGCTGCGTCTTATGGTGGAAGCGAGGATGCTTACCTGTATATGTTGGAAAGGGAGCGCCCGGATGCCGTTTTTATCGATACACCATGGGAGTTGCATGCGCGCATGGCTGTCGAATGCATGGAGCGGGGAGCCCATGTTTTTGTGGAAGTTCCGTTGGCAACAACGTTGGAAGAGTTGTGGACCGTTGTAGATGCTGTCGAGCGCACGCAAAAGCACTGTATGATGCTTGAGGAAGTGATCTATGGCCGCCATGAGTTGATGTTTCTGAATATGGTGCGGCAGGGTCTTGTCGGCGACCTGTTGCATGGAGAAGCGGCGTACATTCATGACCTGCGGGATCGTACCATGAGTAGTGATGCCGGCGGTGTTGCATGGCGTGTACAGCATTATGCCGGGCGCAACGGCAACCTCTACCCGACGCATGGTCTTGCACCGGTGGCACAGTATATGAGCATCGCGCGTGGGGAGGATACCTTCGAGCGTATCGTTTCTCTGAGCAGTCCTTCCATTGGGTTTTCTACATTCGCCGGGCAAACATTCCCGTCTGCTCACCCATGGAACAATACGGATTTTCTCTGTGGTGATATGAATACCTCCATCATCCGTACTCGGCTTGGTCGTACCATTCTTGTGCAATGGGATGAAACTACGCCGCGTCCGTACGATCGCAAGAATCTCATCCAGGGAACTGCCGGTGTGTTGGCGGATTTTCCGCTACGTGTTATTGGTAGTTTTGTCCCGGATGAGAAGGATGCTGCGGACCACAGCTGGTATACCGGAAAGGAAGCATGGGATGACCTTTACGCGCGCTTTGACCACCCACTTTACCGTCGCTTGGGGGATAAACTTGCACCCCTTTCCCCTCGCGTAGCGATGGATTATATCATGCTCTACAGAATCATGGAAAGTTTGAAGCACGGGACCGCGTTGGATCAGAATGTGTATGAAGCCGCCTTGTTGTCTGCTGTCGGCCCCCTCACCGAAAAATCAGTGCACGAAGGTGGAACCCCGCAGATTTTCCCGGACTTCACGCGCGGAGATTGGCAGCATACGAAACGTGCTTCGTACTTGTCAACCGGACGTACGCATTTGAGGAGAAGTTAATCAACAGAGAAAATGCTCTTGTTGACTAATATGATCGTTCATACGCATCATAATCATAACGTCAAGCGCTCTTCGTCAAACTCGCGCGCAAGTGCGGGGATTCTCCAAATTGACTCACCGGCACCACCCTGCCGGTTCGCCCTGCGGGCAAAGGCCGCGCCTTTGTCCATCTGCACTTACCGCCCGCTGCGCGTGCGCCCCCAACGGGGTCGTCGTGCGTGTTGTACATCGTACCTTCCCCTGCGCGTCAAATAGATTTGCGCAATGCGCGCGCATTCAATGCAGCACGGAGAGGAGCAACTTCGTGCACACGGTGAAGATCGGCTCCGTGCTGAGCAGCAATAAGGCTCATCTCGACGGTATCAGTCTGCAAGCAGCCCAGGAAACGCTTGCGGGAGAGAGCCATGAGCAGAGGAAGATTCTCACAACGCAACTCTTCCAAATGCTCAATGAGTCGAACATTATGCTCGGTCGTTTTGCCGAAGCCAATGCCGGGATCCAGGCAGATGCGTTCGGTGGCAATGCCTGCCTGCCGTGCGAGAGAAATCCGTCGTTCAAAAAAAACGCGTACCTCTGCCACAACGTCGTCGTAGTGTGGAGCAAGCTGCATGGTGTGCGGCGTTCCCTGCATGTGCATGATGACGACGCCGCAGCCGTATTCGGCACAGACCTCTCTCATGGCGGGGTCGCTGAGTCCGCTGATGTCGTTCACGATATCTGCTCCCGCCTCCAATGCCGCCCGCGCCACCTGCGCATGGCGTGTGTCGATGGAGAGAAGGGCACCCGGATGCTCCTTATGTAGCCTTCGGGTCACAGGGAGCACGCGGCGCAGTTCCTCCTGCGGGGATACCTCCTGCGCTCCCGGACGCGTGGATTCGCCGCCGATATCGATGATGTCCGCCCCTTCTTCCAGCATTTGTTTCGCGTGTTGGTCAGCAGCGTCGACATCGGCATAACGCCCTCCGTCGGAGAAGGAATCCGGCGTGACGTTAAGGATGCCGAGGATACGACCGGAGGACGGCAAAGACAAAGTGCTGTGGCGAAGGCTCCATGAGCGCATGATGGGGATGTTTCTGGGAATAGTTTCTAGATACCGAGAACGGCTTGAGAGTCTATATCTCCTTGGTTGTGGACAAGTTCGGCAGAGACCGGAATGCCGGTCATTTCTTCAATGAGTCGTCGATTGGTCAGTTCTGCAGCCTCCCATTCTTCTCCGGCGTGATTCAGCACAATGGAGCGACAGGTGAGTCCCCGGGAGCGAATGCTCTGCACAGTGAGTACAGCGTGGTTGACAGCTCCCAGCTTGTTGCCCACCACGAGAATGATCGGCAGGTTTAATTCTTGCGCCAGATCCGCCATGCTTTCTCCCGGCGCAAGTGGAGCTTCCCATCCGCCGGCTCCCTCCACCAGGATAGGGCTGTATTGCTTTCGTAAAACCCGGTACCCTTCCGCCAGTTTTTTGGCGCTTAGTTCTGTTCCCTCAAGCTCTGCGGCAATCAATGGAGCCGTGGCAGCGCGGAGAAAGACGGGGTTGATCAACTCCAGACTCAACGAGGGCTCATCCGACGCTTCGCGCATTGCCCGCGGGTCGTTTCTGTCGCCACAGGCCACGGGCTTATAGCCCATCGCGCGTATGCCGCGCCGCCGCATATCCCGCAGCAGTGCACACGTGACGTATGTCTTGCCTATTTCGGTGTCCGTCCCGGTAATGAAGAAGTCAGTCATCAGTGAGAAATTTCGGCATGTCACTCCGGAGTGGATAGACGGATGTTGTCCAGCTCCCACTCTTCATCCTTTGCCTCGTGTCGCTGAGCGTAGGCCACGGCAACCCAGAGTACAACGGCCAGGAGCAGGCACACAAGCTTGGCCCGCCGATTTGTTGTAACGACCTTTTTTAGGTAAGCTTTAATTTGCAGATTCTTCATGGTTGGCGTAGAGCAGTTCTTCCAGTCGCTCTTGCAGGGTGTTCAGGCTGATGTTGCGCTGCAGCATGTTCCCGACTGCGAGTGATATCGTTCCAGTTTCTTCCGACACAATGATCACGATGGCGTCAGACTTTTCCGCCAGCCCGATGCCCGCGCGGTGCCGCAGTCCCATGGAAGCATCCTTGAGCTCTTTGTCGGATACCGGTAGGATGGCGCTGGCTGCCACCACTCGCTCGTGATCGATAATGACGGCTCCGTCGTGTAGTAGAGTCTTGGGCATGAAGATCGTGCCGATGAGTTCGCGCGAGTAGAGAGCGTCCAGCCGTGGGGCGTTGTTGACAATGTCCGGCAATTTATCCCGGCGGCAAATGGCAATGAGAGCGCCGAATCGTTTGCTCGTGAGGTAGGCTATGGAATCGCAGACATGCGAGATAAAACTTTCGCTCCCCCGTTGCTGTCTCATGAGGGTGCGCAGAAAAGGGGAGCTGCCCAAACGAGCAAGAGTGGTGCGAATCTCCGTTTGAAAGAGGATGGCAAGGATCGTCCCGATGGGGATGATCGCTTTCCCGATGCTCTGCAAGACAGAGGCGTGGATGATGACGACAAGAAAGGAGCCGAAAAGCAGGATGATGATCAGTCCGCCCAAAATCGCTGCCGCCCGCGAATCCTTGAATACGCGGTACAATTGGTAAAATATGACCCACAGTACGGCGATCTCAAAGAGAGCTCTCAGTATATTGAGCACATCCATACGGACCTATCATACCATGTTTTCCCGGAGTGACAAGCATAAGAACCAGGGCAAACGCATTAGGAAATGCGTTTGCCGTGGCATAAGAACTGAGTCCCACAGCAAACGCATTCTCCAATGCGCGGCGCCCCCCGGAACTCCCCACATCGTACGTCGTACATAGGCGCCTTCAGACGCCACCGCCTCCGACGCTTTCCCACTACGTCCGCGCGTTGCTCCACAATTCCGCTTCGCATCTCCGCGCCGCACGGCGCGCGAACTTCCCAAATCGTACATCGTCCATCGTAAATCGTACATAAGCAAACGCATTCCCAATGCGTTTGCTCAGGGCTTGCCAAAAAGGATAGGGGTGTGGTAGAATGCCCGCGGCATGAAGGAAATCGAGAACTTACGGGCAGAGATCGATCGCATCGACGCTTCCATCGTGGGACTCCTCAAGGAGCGTATGGAGTGCGTGCACCGCGTGGGAGAGATCAAGCAGGAGGAAGGTTCTCCCCTCTTCGTGCCAGAACGTGAGAGCGCCCAACGCGAAAAGCTTGCAGCGCTCAATAACGGGGTTTTGCCGGAGGCGGCGCTTCTCAGCATCTACCGACAGATTATCAGTTGCGGCTACCTGCTGGAGGGGGGACTGCGGGTGGGGTACCTGGGACCGGAAGGAACGTGGAGTCATCAAGCCGCGTTGGCTCGTTTTGGCGAGAGCGTGCAGCTCCGATCTTACCCATCCTTCGACCATGTTTTTGCCGCGGCGGAAAGGGAGGAAATTGACTACGCCGTCGTTCCCATTGAGAACAGCACGGCCGGCTTTGTGACGCAGGCGATGGATTTGTTGATGGGTAGCAGTTGCCTGCGCATTTGTGCGCAGTGTATGCAGAGTATTCGAAATTGTCTGCTCGGCAAAATTGAGCCGGGTAAGATCAGGGTGATATACTCGCATCCGCAGGTGTTGGGGCAGTGCCGCCAATGGTTGCAGCAGAATTACCCGAACGCTGAACAGATATCAACCTCTTCCACTGCTGCGGCTGCGAGAATTGCCCGCAGTGATGCCGAACGCGGCGCCGCCGCCCTGGGTAGTCAGTTAGTCGCTGAGTTGTACGACCTCGATGTCCTGCAGGCAAATGTGCAGGATATCGCTACAAACACCACGCGTTTCGCCGTCATCGGCAAACAGAGCTCCCATCCAACCGGGAAAGATCGCACGACGATCTGCTTCGGCGTGCCGCACACCGCCGGTACATTAGCAGATGCTCTCATGCTCTTCAAAGAACACGACATCAATATCTACTGCATCGATTCGCGCCCCTCGCGCCATTCTTCGTGGGAGTACCTCTTTTCCATCGATGTGGATGGTCATGAGGAGGCGGAGCCGCTGCAAAGTTGCCTGAAAGACCTGCGGCAGCGCTGCCCTATGGTGAAGGTGCTAGGTTCTTACCCTGAGTTATAAAGTTATGGCATTCACTTCGGAGCAGGCTGAGAGATTAATCCTGAGCGCAGCGCGGCGCGGTCGCCTGCCGCACGCCTTGCTCGTCACCGGTTCGCAGGAGTCCGGTACCTACACGCTGGCGCTTCGTTTGGCGAAGGCCCTTACCGGCGCAAATGCTGAGAGTGTCGACAAATTGCTGCACCCCATGTGCCGCGTGGTTAAACCGGGTTCCAAATTGCGTACGATCACTATCCAGTCCGTGCGCGAGGTCGAGCCATTTCTGGCGACCCGTGCCGAGGAGGGAGCCACTAAATTGGTTTTGATCTGCGAGGCGGATCGTCTCTCTGATGATTCGGCTAACGCTTTCCTCAAAACCCTTGAGGAGCCTCCGCCGCAGACCCTCATCATCCTCGTTACTCGCATGGCGGAGCGTTTGTTGCCCACTATTCGCTCCCGTTGTATCCGTTTGGATCTCATGGAGCCCACGTCGGGCGGCGTCCATCTCACAACGGCACAGCAGAGGTTTCTTCCGGCTGTGCAGTCTGCCCTGGCGTGTCTGGGGTCGGATGTCGCGGCCATTGCATTGCGCGCCGATTTCCAGGCGATTTTGGCGCAGGAAAGAGAGGAGATAACCGGCCGCATCACATCGGCTCTCAAGGAGGAAGCAAAGGTTTATTCCGAAGGGACGGATGTGCGGGATTGGGAAGCTCGACAGAAGGATGTTGCCACGGCGCTTATCGAAACGGAATACCTCGGCGCACGTGCCCAGATGCTCGAATTGCTCCAGCTGTGCTTCGGGCAGGCGGCGCTTCTTGCCAGCCATGCGGTGGACGTCGTCCCGCTGGCGCCGGAGCTTGAGCAAGTGGCGCAGCAGCGCAGCGTTCCTGATCTTCTCGCACGCATCAAAGCTGTAGAAGCCCTGAGTCGCGACCTAAGTTTCAACGTGCAGGAAGCTCTTGTGCTCGATGCGCGTTTTACTCAAATCATCGGATCAGATCCCTATGAATAGCATGACAGGATTTGGAGCCGCCACAGGCTCATTCGGCCCCACAGGTTTGCGCATCGAAATCAGCGGCGTAAACCGCAAACAGACGGAAATTGTGGTTTCTCTCTCCCAACACCAGGGTGAGCTGGAGCAGTGCATTCGTGGGGAGGTAGCTTCTGCCGTTTCCCGGGGACGCGTGAATGTGAATATAACTTTCCGCCCCAAAGCCGGCGAAGAAGGCGCTCTGTTGTCCTTGCAGGAAAAGAAGCTTGCTGCTCTGAAAACTTTGCTTGAGAAAGTGGGCTGTGTTAATGGCGCTCCCGTGCAGATTACCACGGACAGTCTGATTCGCCTTGGTATCATTGATGATCGCGCAGAATTGGATGCCACGGCGGAAGAAATCTGGGAGGGGGGCCTTCGTGATCTCCTGCAAGAAGCGCTGCGGCAGTTTTTAGCAATGCGCGCGACTGAGGGAGCGCATTTGAGGGAAGATCTTCTGGCGCGTCTCAGTACCTTGCGTACGATGCGTGAGGAGATGAAGCGGTTGGCGGCTGATGTGCCTCAGCGTTATAAGGAAACCCTGCTGCTTCGATTCAAAGAGCATGGTTTGATGCTCGGGGATGATGATGAGTGTCTCATCAAGGAGTTGGCTCTCTTTGCGGATAAGTGCGATGTGAGTGAGGAAATGGCGCGTTTGGAATCGCATTTTGCCCAATTTGAAAAGCTTTGTGACAGTGCTCAGCCCGTGGGACGTACTCTCGATTTCCTCTGTCAGGAGATCTTCCGCGAGTTGAATACAACAGGCTCCAAAGCCAATTCCGCGCAACTTGCGCAGGCGGTTGTGGGAGCCAAAACGGAGCTGGAAAAAATCCGTGAACAAGTCCAAAATATCGAATAATATGCTCGGTTCTCTCCTCATTGTGTCAGGCGCCAGCGGCTCGGGTAAATCCACCCTCTGCCGTCGCGCAGAGGCTGAAGGTCTCGCCTCTTACTCCATCTCCTGCACCACTCGCGCCCCACGCGGCACGGAAAAAAACGGTGTGGATTACTTTTTCCTCACCCCGGCAGAATTTGATGCCAGGGTGAAGGGCGGCGAATTCTTGGAATACGCCTGCGTGCACGGCAATTCGTATGGTACTCTGCGCGAGGAAGTTGTGCGCTTGCTGGAAAACGGCAAAAATGTCGTGATGGATATCGATGTGCAAGGAGCCGCGAGTATTCGTGCGTGCGAACATCCTACTATCCGCAGAGCTTTTGCGGATGTCTTTATCCACGTGCCGATAGAGGTGCTGGAAGCTCGTCTGCGTGGCCGTTCCACTGATAGCGAAGAAACAATTCAGCTGCGCCTCCGAAACGCGCAGACCGAAAATGCCCGCCGCGGGGAATACCGGTACATCCTCACGTCTGGCACGAGAAAGGAAGATTACGCGCGTTTCAAGGCTCTGCTCGTTTCGCTGGGCTTGCGCACGGAAATCCGCGAATGAGCGCAGTGGCAATGCCAGGGCAAATTACTCTCACAATTCAGCCCCGCCAAATTCGTGCATAAGCGCGCGAACTTCCCAAATTAACTCACCGCACCACCCTGCCGGCTCGCCCCTGTCGGGGCAAAGGCTACGCCTTTGCCCATCCGCACTTACCGCCCGCTGCGCGTGCGCCCTCAACGGGACCGTCGTGCGTGTTGACTCATCGCCGCCCCATCGGCGGTTCGCCCCTATCGGGGCAAAAGCTGCACCTTTATCCATCCTCACTTGCTCTGCCAAATTCCCGTGCCTCTGGTGCGCTATAATTCAAATCGTACATCGTCCATCGTAAATCGTACATAGGCGGCGTTCCGCCGCCTCAATTATTGCAGTTGCATTTTTTCCAAAATTTCCTGTGTGTTGAGGCGTTGCAGGAAGGTCGTGAGGCGTTCGTTTTCCAGAAGGGTGACAAATCGACCTTCCTCCACCAGGGTGCGTAAGCCCTTGTCGCGGAAGAGATCGAGAAATCGCGAGGGTTGCGGAATACCGGAATTCTCCAGACAGGTCCGGTAAAATTGCGTGAGACCGGCTTCATCCAGCGAGCAGCCGTACGCCACGATACAGGCGAGTTTCGCCTGGGCGGGGTCATCCATTGGATTGAGCCCGGCAAGCCACGAAGTGAAGGGGGATTCGTGCAGTGCTTTGCTGAGGCGGGAGACCCGGGGAATCTGTTCCGGCGTGGCCTGGGAACTCGCGCGGTCGTGGTAATGGCTGATCAGCGATACGTCGCTGTAGTAGGAAACTCCCACCATCGCCACCCAGAAAAGGAGGAGGCACATGAGCGCCGTGGTCAGAATGCCGCCGGCAGAGGCGCCCCCGCGTCGCCAGGAAAAGAGTTGGGAGAACCAGCTCATGCCATGGAAAAAAATGGCAAAGATGAAAATAGCGGCTCCCCAGGAGCATGCCTGCACCATCCATGGCTGCGGATTGTTCGTGACAAAGGAGAGAAAGGTGAAGCCATTCTTTTGCAGGAAAATCCATGCAATGATGGCACTGACTGCCGCCGCCAGGAAGAGAAGCAGTTTGATCACCCCTTTGAATAGCGAAAATGCAATGAAAGCCACAATCAAACCGCCTATGACGATCGGAATTCCCGGCGTATATGAAGAGTCAAAGAAGGACATGAGTTCTGTTTTTCAGGATTGGGGGACGTTTGCTCGCAGGTACCGCATCAATGCCTCGCGCGCTTCCAGTGCCGCTGCGTGGTGAGGATCCGCCTTCAGCGCCCGCTCCAGCGCCACGAGTGCGGCGCGGTATTGACCCGCCTCTGCCAGGATCAATGCCAGGCGGTACTGCGCCTCTGCATGATTCGGTGCTATTCTGGTGCAGATGAGCATCTGCTGCAGCGCTTCTATCGGCCGTTCCAGACGCGCCAGCAACACTGCATAGTCCATGTACGGCACGGGGGAGGCGGGATCCAGTTCAATGGCGCGTTTGTATTGGCGTTCCGCCTCGGCAGTGTCGCCCCCTGCCAGAGCAATGGAGGCGAGTTGCATGGCTCCTGTTGGCTGGTCTGAGCGATGCATTGCCGCCGCCTTGATTTCTTCCAGCGCTTTGCTCCCCGCTATTTTGGCATAGTCGTGCTGCAGGAGAGTCCATGCCGCAACGTGGCGTACGGCTCGCGTGTCGTCTTCCAGAAGCGCCACGACGTGGTCTCCCATGATGCCGGCAGCGGCTGTCCGCACAAGTGCATCCGGGTCTGCTGCCGCCGTTTTGGCCGCCTCCATGATTCGCCGATCCTGCGGTTGTCGGGCGAGGAGCTCCAGGAGCGTCGCCCGCCAGGCCGGAATGTCTTCTTTGGCCAATGCTGCCAGAAGGTCGTCCGTGTTCCCCCGGCCCATTTGGGCGGCATACACGGCGCGCGTGCGTGGCCGCCGCTCTTCCATCTTCTGTCTGGGGATCGCTCGGGCGAGTGTTTCCGCTGCCCAGGAGTCATCCCTGTCCTTGTGGCACATGGTACAGGAGTTCGGAATGCCGAGTTCCACGCTCAATGCGGGATCCGGGATGTTCAGCGAGTGATCGCGTCGATTATCTCGCGCCATGTAAGTGGAATCCGGCATGTGACACTCCACGCAGCGTCCGCCGATGGAATTTTTATCGCATGTGTTGTCCGGTGCTCCGTGGGAGATGGGGGCGCGTGTGCCGTGGATCTCGGTGAGTCCAGTTTCGTGGCAGCGGTAGCAAAGGCTGTTGTCTTCGTACGGCAGAATCAGTTCGCCGTTCTCTCGACGGTGGCAGTCCACGCAGGTTACGCCCGCCCTCGCCATGCGACTGAGTCGAAAACTTGTCTCGCAATAAACTTCGTCGCGTTGCATCCCGTTGGGCCAGTATATCCCCTCCGCCACAGGCAGCTCCAGACGGAAATGGTCCTCAAAACGATCACACGGTCGGAACGCGTCGTCCAGCTCCTCGGCGCGGGCGTGGCAGGAGGCGCAGTTGTCGCTCACCTGTTTCGCAGTCATCTGGCGATGTTTTGGCGCCACGAGGCAACCGTCCTGTGGATCAGGTGCCTCTGCGAGTCGATGGCATTGGATGCAGGAGACTCCCGGTTCTTTCCACGTGGATTTGTACGTGTCGGTGTCAGGATCATAATTTTTGGAGAACCCGGAGGTGTGGCAGCGCGCGCATTGGGAGTTGAAGTTCATGCCGCGTCCGAGCCAGTGTCCCCATTCGCCCGCCGGTCGTTTGTCCATGCCCGATGCCTTGAGTCGTTCATCGTCCGCAAAGATGTCGAACCATTCGTGCTTTTCCGTGTCCCATGCCGCGCTTGGAGTGTGAAACGCTCCCCTCTCCCCCGGCGCCAGATACTGCACCAGCGGAGTGTGTCCTACCACAAAGCTCGTGGAAAACTTGCGTCCCGCCTCCGAATCTTCCAGCATCCTCCGCCCGTCTTTTTCCGTCGTGAAGCGTTGAGTGACTCCGTGTACGCGCAGTATCTTGCCGGCAAAAGGCTCGTTGTCCGTCTCCGGCATTTGGTGCCGCAGTGCCCATGCGTGGTCGCTGCCGCTCCATGCCTTGAACTGCGCCGGGTGGCATGCCGCGCATTGCAGGGAGATGGGTACGGATTTTTTGTCCCAGTGCGCGTATCCCTCGGGGAGTTTCCGTTTCTCCACGCTCAGCACAAAGGAACTCAACAGCGCCGTCATGGCGATGAGTCCTGTTACGAGTAGAAGCGACTGGAGGCGTTTCTTGTTATTCACGATCGAGCGAATTGGATGACGTGTTTCAGATGAGTTCCTTGAGACGTACGATGGATGTCCCCGGCACTTCGATGTGCGTGTCGTCTGCCCGCCGCAAGATGGGAGATCCGTCATGCGTGACGCCGATAAATCTGCCGCAGATGCGTTCGGAATCCGTAATGGCTGCCACTGGTTTCGGTGCGCCCCACGCAGCATTTAATTCCTCTGTCAGGGCTTCCGGTCCTCCTTCCAGGAATGTGTCGAAGGTTGCCGCCAGACTTTTTCCCGTCATGGCGCAGAGCTCATCCACGGAGGGACAGTGCGCCGTGAGGTCTTCCAGACGCGTCGGCATGTCGCTGAAGACGTCAAAATAATCGACCACGTAGTTGTGCACGTTTATGCCAATGCCCACGGATGCCATTTTTTCCTGCGGACGCTCCACCAGGATGCCGGCCAGCTTTGCACGCCCTACCAGCAGGTCGTTCGGCCAGCGAAGGCGCAACCCGTCGATGGCGAATTCCTTCAGCGCCTCCATCACTGCTACTCCCGCCACGAGAGGGAGGAATCCCCACGGATGCTTCTCCGGCTCGTCCAGCGGTAGATTGTAACTCGCCCACAGCCCTCCTTCCTCCGCCACCCATTCCCGGTTAAATCGCCCGCGTCCCTTCGATTGACGCACGGCGCGCACAATACTCCACGGCGGTAGCAGACGCGCCTCGTCCAGGGTCGATGCGCATGATTCAATCTCCTTGACGTTCCACTTCACTCCTGCATTGTACCCCTTCCTCCCGTTTTCGTCTATCTTTTATTAAAAAAATCCGCGTGTGGAGAGACACGCGGATTGTCAGTCAGCGGGGTCAGGTTCCAACTCCGCTCCCTGTGCAGGATGGGTCAGCTCTGCGCGCGGCTCTCGCGCGTCGAGGTTACCGTGCCGCTCTTGAATTGTTCGAAGACGGCTCGCGGGTCGTCTGGCGTTCGCTGCAGCGCGTCGAATATCCTGTCGCGCATTTCGAGCGCAGCCTGGAAAGCTGCCTCTTCGCTGCCGTATTGGCGGTCTGAAAAGTACTTGGTGAATTGATTCCACTTGCGGCATATACTTAAGCGCCAGCCTTGAAAGGATGTCGTTTCGTACGTGTAGCGTGTTATGTTTCTTTGAGTCATAATCCTGGTCGTGTTGTTTCTGAATATGGCAGTCCATCTGCCGGATATAAATCTGTCATACCCACCTGCTACAGGCAATCTAACTCGCTATATGTTTGAATGTAAGAATCTATTTGATATTGCTCGAAGAACGGGATTGCTCTGTTTCAGGCTTTCCGGCCGATGCATCTTTGAGCTTGCATGACGCCCCGTTATGGTGCATAACTTTCAGAGTCATGAATCATATTGCCCAACAGAAGCCTGATTGGCTCAAAGTGAAGCTCCCTAAGGGGCGAGTTTTCCGGGATCTGCAGGATCTCGTCCGCTCTAAGGATCTCGTCACGGTCTGTGAGCAGGCTCTTTGCCCCAATCGCGGGGAATGCTGGACCCATGGCACTGCCACTTTCATGGTCTGTGGTGAGATCTGCACGCGCGCCTGCGGATTTTGCGCCACTCGTACGGCAAAACCAAAACCGTTGGATCCCGATGAGCCGGGCAAGGTTGCTGATGCCGTGGCGCGCATGAACCTCAAGCATACCGTGGTGACGATGGTGACGCGCGATGATTTGCCGGATGGCGCTGCGGGGCATATCGCCGCCACGATTCGTGCCATCCGCGCTGCGAGTCCGGAGACAATCATCGAGACGCTTATCTCAGATTTTAACGGGAAAGAGGAAGCTTTGGCGCAAGTGATGGATGCCCATCCGCACATCCTCAACCATAATGTTGAAACTGTGGAGAGGCTCACTCCTATCGTGCGTTTTCGGGCGCAATATCGTCGCTCTCTTCAGGTGCTGGAGCGGGCGCTGAAGATGGCTCCCGGCCTCGTGGTGACCAAGAGCGGTCTCATGCTCGGCCTCGGTGAGACTCGTGCTGAGATTGAGCAGACGATGGATGATCTGCTGGGCGTAGGGGTGAGCGTGCTTACCATGGGGCAATACTTGCGCCCTAGTGTGAAGCATTTGCCCGTGATCCGCTACGTTCGCCCGGAAGAATTCGATGAGCTGCGCGAAATCGCCCTGTCTAAGGGCTTCCGCCACGTCGCTTCCGGTCCGCTCATCCGCTCCTCTCACCACGATGCCAATTTCCGTCCGGAGCAGGATATTCTCGATGCGTTGAACAAACAGCTGAATTCTGAGCTCAAAGAAGCGACCCGCCTCAAATCCACCCCTCCGAATAATCCGTAATCCTAACCCGTAAATAAGCACCATCCGACGCAAAAAACTCCCCAAATCATACCTCGTACATAGGCGCCACACTCGCGCGCAGGCGCGGGAATTTACCAAATCGTACGTCGAAAATCGTAAATCGTACATGGGCAGCCCCTGTTTGCCTCCGGGCGCCGCCGGGCGCAACGGTCTTTAAGCATGAAGAACTCTGAATCTGGAAACTCCTGCAAGGCTTCATGCCGTCGCTCTGAGCGGACGGCTGAGGGTCTGCGTCCCATCGTTCCGGATCACGAGATCTTGCGGCTTATCGGAACAGGAGCCTACGGAGAGGTGTGGTTAGCGCGGTCGCTCACGGCGGCGTATCGGGCGGTGAAGGTGGTGTGGCGTGAGGATTACGAGGACGAGGTGATGTATGCGCGGGAGTTTGAAGGGATCGTGCATTATGAGCCTGTGGCGCGCAGAATTCCAGGTGTTGTGCATATTTTGCATGTGGGGCAGGGGACCGTGGGAGATCATGGTTACTACTACTACGTGATGGAGTTGGCAGACGATGCCTACACGGGGATTCATATTGACCCGGAGAGCTATGTGCCGCGCACGTTGCAGAGTGATATGGAGCTCTATGGGCACAATCCGATGCCGCTGGATTACGTGCTGGAGGTGGGTAGTCAGCTTGCGCATACGCTGGATGGCATGCGCTGCGAGCAGCTTGTGCACCGCGATGTGAAACCTTCCAATATCGTCTTTGTGAACGGGCGTGCCAAGCTGGCGGATGCGGGATCCGTGGCGTCGAGTGATAGCCCGTCTTTTGTGGGAACGGAGGGGTATATTCCTCCGGAGGGAGCGGGGACGCCGCGGGCGGATGTGTACGCGCTGGCGAAGGTGCTCTATGAGATGAGCACGGGGAAGGATCGATTGGAGTTTCCTTCTCTGCCGGAGGAGATAGCGGAGGGCGATTCGCGGAAGCGTTGGCTGGAATTCAATGAAATTATCTGCGCCGCCGCTGATCCTCGTATTCAGAAAACCACGATTATTTCCGCCCGGGTGCTGGCAGAGAAACTCGATATGCTCCGGCAGTACGCCCCATTGCATCGAACGATTCGGGAGGGGCATCGTTCACGCGTGAGGAGGAGGGCGATCGTGTTTTTCCTGCTGTTCCTTTTTGCCGGTTCCGGGATTCTCGGTTTTAGTCCGTCTCTGCGGGGACAGTTTGTTCAGGCGGCTCGTGCGGCGTATGCATGGTTCGCCGATGCGGAGACGCCCGAGGAGCAGGAGGAGAAGGCAAGCCGCGTCTTTATCTCAACGGTTCCCGCCGGGGCTTCCATTTACACGGAGGACGGTACGTACGTCGATGAGACGCCGTACGGGCCGGTTGAGGTGCGCGCAAGATCCAGGCTCTCTTTTGTCCTGCGTAAGGAAGGATATGCTGATAAGAAGATCTCTGCCGTCGCGCCGGAGCACGGTCTTTTGGCAATGGGGGGAGATCTGCAGCCTTTCCGTCCTCCGCGCCGCGGACAGGATTGGCAGGATGCTCTCGGCTCCACTTACCGCGCCGGCAGTGGCGAACACAGAGCCTTGAATCCCGTCACCGTGCAGCAGTTTGAGACCTTCTTGCGCCATTCTCCTTCCCTCGGCGATCTCCCCTATTCCGCCGGAGAGCATGATGAGTTCGTGCGTACCTCGTCTTCCGGCATCAATGCCTATATCCTGTGGCTGGCGCGCATGTGCGAAGCGCAGGGCTTGCTGGGCTATGATCACACTCTTGTCGCGCTGCCGGAGCCCGGCACTGCGCGTGACGGCGTGTGCGCTTACCGCCTCGTGACACGCCCCGTGCAGAAGACCCTGGTCTCGCTGCATACTACGCCCTCCGGCGCGGCAGTGTGGCTGAATGGGCGTCCCATCGGGGTGACTCCTCTCCAAGGGGTGCGTATCCCGTTGGCGCCATACTTTATCGAGTTCAAAATGCCCGGTTATGCCACGGCGCGTTATAGCGGCATCTCTCCCCAGAATCTCGTCATCAATGCTTCGCTTCACGCCAACAATTCCGTCTCTTTCGGCACGGAGTGGGTGAATAGTCTCGGGCTGGTGTTTCGCCCCATTTCTCCCACGCTCCTCGCCGGTACTTCAGAGGTGCGTATGGCAGATTACCACGCCTTTGTCGCGACTACAGGGGCCGCCATGCCTGCCCCCACGGATTTCGCTCAGGAGGCGCACCATCCCGTCGTCGGCGTTTCACGCGCCGATGCTGAGCATTTTGCCCGCTGGCTCACCACTCAGGAGCGGGAGGCGGGCATCATTGCTCCCACGGATGAGTATCGATTGCCCACGGATGAGGAATGGAGCGTTCTCGTCGGCATCAAAGAAGAGCAGGGTAAGTCTCCTTACGAGCGCGCGCAATTGGCCCGCTCCTCGCTGTTGCCGCATTTCCCCTGGGGCAGGCAGTGGCCCCCGCCTCCCGGTAGCGGCAACTTTGCCGATACTTCCGCCCTCCCGTATGTCTCCCCCCAGTATATCATTGAGCACTACACCGATCGCTTCCCTTTCCTGGCGCCGGTAGGCTCTTTCACCCCCAATTCTCTGGGGATTTACGACCTCCTCGGTAATGTGCAGGAGTGGGTGAGCGATGAATACGGCGGCCCCGCCGGCTTCGCCTTCCGTCACTACGGTGTCACCCGTGGCGGGGATTACACGTCTTTCCGCCCATCACAGCTCTCCACAGGCATCCGTACCCCCCGCCCCGCGGATTACCGCAGCCCTACTGTCGGCTTCCGCCTCATTCTGGAGCGTACCCAACGTGCCTTCTGAGTTCAAAATTTAAAATCCGCCCGCAAGCGCGGGAACTTCTCAAAACGTACATCGTCCATCGTACCTCGTACATAGGCGGCGTTCCGCCGCCAAGCGCCTCCGTTTTTTAACTTGCAATTGTACAAAAAGTATGTACAGTAGAGCCATGAATCCGACGGTTGTGACTTACAGCAAGGCGCGCCAGAATTTGGCGAGTTTGATGAAGGAATGCGTGGATGACTGCCAGCCCGTGGTGATCACGAGCAGGGGGAGGAAGGTGGTGATGGTGCCGTATGATGACTGGGCGAGCGAGGAGGAGACGAGGTATCTGCTGGATAATCCGGTGAACAGGGCGCATTTGCTGGAGTCGCTGGAGCAGGCAAAGCGCGGTGAGCTGGTTGAATACAAAGGTATGTTTTGCGATGAAGATCATTCTGACGAATGAGGCGGAGAAGGATAGGAAGGAGTGGGTGAAAAGGGATAGGAAGGCGGCGGAAAAGATAGAGGAGCTTCTGCGCGAGGTAGCAGAGGATCCATACTTTGGGAGGGGGAAGCCGGAGCCGCTGAAATATGAGCTGGCAGAATGCTGGTCGCGCCGAACCAACAGGAAGGATAGGCTGGTGTATCGCGTGAATGAGGAAGCAGGTGCGGTAGAAATTTTGTCCATGATGAGTCACTACGGGCAGCGTTAAACCCAGAAAAAATCTTTTCCCACTCCCCCGCATTTGCTCTGCCGAATTCCCGCGCCTCTGGTGCTCTATAATCCAAGTCGTACCTCATACATGGGCGGCGTTCCGCCGCCACCGCCTTCCTCTTTCGCTTTTTTAGTAGTTCGTCGGTTTGTCCGGGTGTTCTTTATGACCGCGGGATATGTTGTTGCGCATGTGTTTATACTGGCGGGAATTCTCGATCCCGGGCGTGTTGTACCGAGCGTAGGATCCATTCTCGCCTCGAATGATGAACCAGTGTTCCATCGGCCAGTTATGCCCTTCGGTGTACATCTGGGAGAGCATATCAGTCACCTCCGGCAGATCTGTCCAATCATCAGGATCCAGCTCCTCTCCCTTGTTCACCTTCAGCCGTCCGTTCCACATCCAGGCATCCAGCACCCACACATGTGGCCACTTCCCATCCTTCTCCGCCACATACACGCAGTTATGTTCCGTGCGGCGCTCTCTGTCGCGCACGCAACAGCCGATGCGGAAAAAACGCAGCGGACGTCTCCTCAGTTCTCGGTACATGTCGTGCTGGTAATGCCAGCAGAGTCCGCGATCCTGAAAGCGTGAGTTGATGAGGGCGTTGCCGGCCCATCCCGGAAAGCGGCTGTCGTTGACGCGCGAGATGCCCGCTGCAGCCTTGTAAGCCGTGTCTGCCAGCCATTTCGCTTCTTCCCTCGCTTCCGGCAGATTCCTTTGTTCCGCGGGAAGAAGTTCCTCTAGGTGTTTCCGCAGCGTTTCCCGGCGCGTTTGGATGAATTTCGTGTACGGATACTGCTCCGGCGGGGGGTAACACCCCGCCAGACAACACAAGATCCCTATGATGAGAACCCTTCCCATGTGCCACATGCCCCGCATTTTACCAAGCCTCCTCCCCTCTGACAAGTCCCTTCTCAGGATCACCGCATTCGAGTGAAGTCAATCAACAGAGAAAATGCTCTTGTGGACTGATATTATAGCCTATACGCATCATAAATCATAACCGACAAGCGGTCATCATGTTGATGGCTCTAAAGGGATCTCAGTATGCGTTAATGATTCGAAAAAAAACGCGCAGCCCATGACCGCGCGGTTTTCAAAAACGATCGTCTCTCCGGGTCGGTTGGCTCACACGGCAGATTCCTCTGCCACGTTCACGCGGCGCCCATCGCGGTCAAAAAAGACGCGCCCATCCACCAGAGAGAAGATGGTGTAATCACGTCCCATTCCCACGCCCTTGCCGGGGTGAAACTTGGTGCCGCGCTGGCGTATGATGATATTGCCCGCCACCACGGTCTGACCGCCGAATTTTTTCACGCCGAGGCGTTTGCTGCGTGAGTCGCGTCCGTTGCGTACGGATCCTTGTCCTTTTTTATGTGCCATGTCTTGAGTTCGGTAAGGGGTTAGTAATTATGCAATGATTTCCGTGACTTTCACCTTGGTCAGAGCTGCCCGAAAACCCTTCTTTTTGTGAAATCCCTTGCGGCGTTTGAATTTGAACGCCACTCCCTTCGGACCGCGCGCCGCAGCATCCAGCACCTGCACTTTCACGCTGGCGCCCTCTACCACAGGAGTGCCCACCTTGATGTTCTCAGCATCCTCAACCATCAGCACGCGGTCGAACGTCGCTTCCCCCTCCGTCTCAACGTCGGGAAGTCGATCCACCTCCACCACGTCCCCCACAGTAACCCTGTACTGCTTGCTGCCGGATGCAAATACTGCGTATGCCATAATTTTCTGATTTTGTTGTTGCGTCCGCCGCTGCGGACTGGCACATTATAGGCAAATCCTTTCCGTTGGCAAGCAAAATTTATTAAAATCATGAAAAGTGCGGATAAATTTTTCCCCGAGCAAGGCAAAATCGTTCTTTCTGAAAAAGATATGATCCTTCTCGGACACCACCTCGCCGATCTCCTGGAGCCCGGGGATATCCTCGGTTTCGTCGGTGATCTCGGCGCCGGTAAAACGTGTCTTATCCGCGGTATTCTCGAAGGCCTCGCTTCGCCCAATCCTGCCGCCAGCCCCACTTTCAGTCTGGTGTTGGAGCACCCGGCGGCTCGCATCCCCGTTGCTCACTTCGATTTCTATCGCTTCCGCTCGCCGGAAGAAGCCGCCTCCATCGGCTGGGAAGATTACTTGGATGCCTCTCCGCGCATGGTACTCCTCGTGGAATGGGCAGACCGCTTCGACGGCTCCCTGATGCCCCCCGATACCACGTGGCTCACCATCTCCCGTAATCCCTCCTCCCCTTCCTCCCGCCTCGTGCGCCTTCTCCCCTCCCCGGGGCAAGCGCATTAGGAAATGCGTTTGCCTATGTACGATTTACGAGGTACGATGTACGATTTATTAATAATGTGCGCGTTGCGCAGATTTTTTCGGATCATTAATGTATGCTGAGATCCTTTTAGAGCCATCATCATGATGACTGCTTGTTGTCATGATTTTTGATGCGCATAAACGATAATATCAGTCAATAAGGGCATTCCTCTGTTGGTTAACTTCTTGTCAAATGCGTTTGCCGTGAGAAAAAGGGTGATAGAAAAATGGTTGGGTGAGCGTATCTGTATTTTGTAAGACAAGGAATGGATTACTCAGATCACCGGAACTCATGAAACCACTTTTTTTCACGATTATGTTGGCTTTTAGCGCCTCTCAACTTCCAGCGAAGACGGCTCAGGAGATAGCTGATAGTCTTCCCGCCCCGACATTCAATGCGGAGGGGACGAGACTTGTGCTGCCCCAGGTGGAGGAGGGGGCTACGTTGGAATTGGCGGGGACGGATTACGAGCAGATTATCAGCAAGGAAGGTGAGGTGGGGAGGGTAATTTCGGACGTGCCGGTGAAGGTGCTGCTGAAGGTCAACAAGGATGGTAAGACGGCTTACAGCAAGGACTTGGAGGTCACCGTGCCGGGCAAACCGAACGGCGGCAACGCCAAGCCCAAGGTTATTCCTGATCTTCTGCAATGGCAGGGGGGGCAGGGGTATTGGAAACCCGGCAAGGAGATCAAGGTGAAATGGGGGGACAGGGCGCGCGCTGAAATTTTTCGCGCGGAGCTGGAGAATATCGCCGGGGTGCCCGTGCGACTGGTGGATTGCGCATCATCTGAGGAAGCGGATCTGGAGCTGGGAACGGAGGGGGCGGCAGCTGATCCTCATTGGGGGGCGGAGGGGTACGAGATTACCATCACACCGGAGCGCATAACGGCGCGGGGGAATTTGTTCTGGGCATCGCGGACGATTCTGCAGGCTCTGCGCAGCGGGAACGGGAGCATACCCTGCGGGACGGCGGTGGATTTCCCCCGCTACGGCGTACGCGGTATGATACTGGACATCGCGCGCACGCACTACACGCTCTCTGAGCTGCGGGACGTGATCGACACGATGGCGTGGTTCAAGATGAACGACCTGCACCTCATCATCAACAACAACTTCATCTTCCACGAGACTTACGTGGACGCCGGGCGCGACCCCTTCAAGGAGAGCTACTCCTCCTTCCGGTTGGAATCCTACATCCACGGGCAGGACGGCACGCCCCTCACGTCCAAGGATATGTCGTACAGCAAGGAGGAATTCCGCGCGCTCATTGATTACGCCCGGCAGCGCGGGGTGAACATTGTACCCGAGTTGGACACGCCGGGACACGCACTCGCGTTCACGCGCATGCGCCCGGATCTCATTTACAAGGGGCCCATGAAGGTTCACGAGAAGCGCCGCTGCGAGATGCTGGACGCCGCCAACCCGGAGACGCTCACCTTTGTGGAGCAATGCATGGACGAGTACCTGCTGAAGGATCCGAAGCTGGGGCGAGCGGTGTTTGACGGCTGCGTGGTGCACGTGGGGGCGGATGAGTTCTTCGGCGATGACGAGGACTACCGCAGGTATACGGATGGGCTGCTACGCTACGTGTTGGGGCGCGGTTACACGCCGCGCGTGTGGGGCAGTTTGAGCCAGAAGAAGGGCAAGACGCCGGTCGTGGCGAAGGGGGTGCAGGTCAATCTCTGGAACACGGGGTGGATGTCGGCCTGGGAGGCAATCGACCTCGGATTCGACATGATCAACTGCAACGATGCCTACCTCTACTATGTGCCGTTTGCGAATTACTACAGCATGAATAAGAACCTGGCGTGGCTTTACAACCACTGGCAGCCGAACATGATGTACCGGGAGCAGATACCGGCGGCGCATCCCCGGCTGCTCGGCGCCTCTTTCGCCGTGTGGAACGACACGACGGATTTGCGCCACAATGGCTACGGCATGTACGACATCTGGCCGTCGATCCACAACTCCATCAGCTCGCTCTCCCAGAAGATCTGGGGCGTTTCGCAGGCTCCTGATTCTTACGAGAAGCACCTTGAGGCAGTCGGCAGCATCGGCGCAGCACCGCTGACCAACCCCATGCGCATTTGGTCGAAGCCGCGCAAGGTGGAGCTGCAGCCCGGCGCCCTGCCGCAGCAGATCGGACTTCCCGCGCTGGGACCCTCTTACAAGCTCACGGTTGAGCTGGAACTGACGGAAGTTGTGCCGGGCGAGGAGCAGACGCTGCTTTCTTCCCCGGAAGGCGAGCTGATTGCCGTGACCAAGGATGGGCGCATCGGTCTGCGACGCGCGGACACCATGGAATTCACGTACGATGCGAAGCTCCCTGTGGGCAAGCGCGTGAAGCTTGAGCTCATCGGCACTCCGGGCGCGACTAGGCTGAGCATTGATGGTGTTCCGGTGGAGAAAATGCAGCTCGATAATTACAAGAGCGCGGAGGAGGGATTCCAACCTCGCACGAAGGGACTGCTTTGCAGCTTCATCCTACCCCTGCAGACGCTTGGTCGTAATTTCCGTGGCAAGGTCTATTCGGTGACGGTGGAACCGAATTGATCTACGACAACGGAAGGAGGTGGCAGGCGGAGCCTGCCTATGTACGATTTACGAGGTACGATGTACGATTTATTAATAATGTGCGCGTTGCGCAGATTTCTCGGATCATTAATGGATGCTGAGATCCCTCTAGTGCCATCTTCATGATGACCGCTGGTTGTCATGATTTATGATGCGTATAAACGTGGATATCAGTCAATAAGGGCATTCCTCTGTTGATTGACTTCCCTCAAATGCGTTTGCTATGTACGATTTACGAGGTACGATGTACGATTTATTAATAATGTGCGCGTTGCGCAGATTTTTTTCCGGATCATTAATGTATGCTGAGATCCCTTTAGAGCCATCAGCATGATGACCGCTTGTTGTCATAACTTTTGATGCGTATTAACGGTAATATCAGTCAATAAGGGCATTCCTCTGTTGATCAACTTCTTCTCAAATGCGTCTGCCGTGAGTGTCCAGGTCTTGCATTTGTGGGTGAGAGCATGTAGAATACACGCATGACATCAGTGGAACTATATCGTGCGTGGGCAGAGGTGGATACTGATGCGATGAAGCATAATTTGCGCGTGGTGAAGAGGGCGTTGCCGAATCACATGAGGATGCCCATTGTGAAGGCGGAAGCGTATGGGCACGGGTTGGAGGGGGTGGTGCGCGCGCTGGATGGGGAGGATATACCGTTTTTTGGGGTGGCGACGATAGCCGAGGCGGCGCGGGTGCAGGAGGCAGGCTGCAGGACGTGTCCGTTTATCATCGGTCCGTGTTTTCCGGCGGAACGGGACGCCATTGTGCAGCATGAGTGGCGCGCGGCTCTGTCGAGTCCGGAGGAGGCCGAGCATTTCAACTCTCTTGGACGGCTGTACAACAAGAAGGTACATCTGCATCTGAGCATCGACACCGGCATGGGGCGAGCCGGGCTTTTGCCGAACGGGATTGATGAACTGATGGAAAAACTGCCGAGCTGTGAGATGTTGCATATTGAGGGAGTGTTCTCCCACCTTTCGGCGGCGAGTGAGGATATCTCGTTCACCCATCGCCAGATTGCTTCCTTTGAGCACGCCGTATCCCAGCTTTCGGGGAAAATGAGTTTCGACTACCGTCACCTGTGCAGCAGCTCGGCGGTGTTCAATTACAACGCTCCCTGTACCAACATGGTGCGGCTCGGACGCGTGCTTTACGGCTATTCGCCCATGCCATCGCCCTACAACCAAGAATTGCGCAATACGCTTACCCTCTACAGCCGCGTCACTCTCGTCCGCACCCTGCCGGACAACCATGGCGTATCATACAACCATACTTACATCACCACTGCGCCGACGCGGGTGGCGACCATTGGCATAGGCTTTGCTGACGGTTATTTGCACTACCTTTCCAACACCGGGGCGCGCGTTTATCTCAACGGGTCCTACTGTCCGGTGCTTGGGCGAGTGACGATGGATCAGATCATGGTGGATGTGACGCACATGGACAAGGTGGAGCCCGGGGATGTTGCGGAGATTATGGGATCTCACGTGCCATGGCAGGAGCTGACGACGCGCGCGGGGACAATACCCAGCAACGTGATCACCTCCATCTCCTCCCGCGTTCCGCGTGTATACTGCGAGCAAAAGGCGCAGATGCAATAGAACGCATTTGAAAATTACGATGTAGTCAGCTCCCGCGCACAGCACACGAATTAGGAAATTCGCGCACGGGATTTGGGAGTTTTAATTATCGGCATGTTCGCCGAGACGGCGGAGACAAGGGATAGCGCGGCGGCGGAGAGAATCGTTGCTGGTTTCTGCGGCGCGGCGGTCGATGTAGATCGTGTAGGGATCGCGGTTGATGGAAAGCTCCACAACGCCATCGGCTGTGGGGGTATCCAGCAAATCAGCGAACTGGGCGAAGCTCTGCACGGGCTTACCGTTTACCTTTTCCACGATACAGAAGCCAAGGTTCTCGTAGCCCAGCGTGGCGGAGGTGGGGATGATGAGGGTGAGAGCCACGACATCCCGGCGTTTTTGCTCGATGAGCTCCTTCACGCGATCCTTCATTTGCAGGAAGGGAATAGGAAGACCATTGCTGCGCTGGCTGAGGGTATCGCGATAGGTCGAAGAAAAAGGCTGGAAGAGCAAGCCGCCCCAAAGGATATAGCGCGGGGGAAGGCCGGCTTTTTCTTCCGGCACGGGACCTTTCTCGACGGCATCGCGGTTGAGCTCCACTGAGATATCGCTCCTTTTCCCTTCACGGCTGATGCCGAGACAGAGCTTCTCACCGTTTGGTTTGAGACAGCGCAACATGGTATTGGCATCGATCAGACCATAGATCGGATGCTGACAACGACCAATGGAATCGATGGGGACGCCATCAACAGAAACGACGACATCACCCTTCTTCAGACCGGCGGCCTCTGCTGCACCGAGGGGCAGAACATCACTCACATACAACCCGCCGGCGTCCTCCGGCAGTTTGAGATAGCGGCGGAATGTGGGGTCATCCAGCGGTGCGAAATGAATACCCAGGACGGGAACGGAGGTGCCTCCCTCGCGCTCCATCAAAAAACGACGCAGCAATTCAGCATTCAGCACGCTCAACGTCTGATCCTCTGAATCACGATCCATGACGAGACCCGCTACGCGACCATCGCGCAACAAGGGAAGCCCCTTGCTCGTATCCTGCGGCAAAGTACCGCCGCGCACGCGCATATTCAGCCGAGGGAGAGAACGACCGTCATCCACACTTTCGACCACCATGGGAACCTGAACGGGGATGATTCGATTAACCAGGGTATGCAGCGTGGCATCACTGCCGAGAGACAGCGCATTTCCCAGCTCATGAGCCTTCAGCGTATCGAAAATATCGGCGTCTTTTTCATGCTGAACACCCAGGAGAGCCAGGCCCATCGCTTCATCACGCTTGAGAACTTTCGCCGGCACGCGCCGTGTCTCGTCCGGCAGACTCAGCTCGACATAGGTCGCATCCTTTGCGACATCATCCACCGTCAGCACGCGACCGTTACCCAGATACACCCCCATGGCGCGCGCACGATTCGGCTTGTCCTTCTCCCAAGGGCGGAGGATCTGGAAAGACTGGCGGACGGCATCCACATAGAGCAGGCCAACCTCCCGGGAGGCGGGGGCCTGGTTGACCGCGGCGAGGTGATCGGCGGCGCTATGCCCAGACGGCGCCGATGAATCGGGGCGGGAGGCCGCTTGTTCCTCGGTTGGTTTGGGATGATTCCCGGTGCGTGGGGTGGGTTTGCAGCTACCCAGGGAAAAGGCGAGTACAGCAGCGAGTGCGGTTATTGAAGAGTGGAAGAAAGTATTCATCTGATGAAAGAGGAAAGGGGAGTGATTCTCATGCGATTATTACAGGCGCGCGGGCTCCGGGATATTGTAGCTGGCAGAGATGCGCGCGTGTCCGGCTTGCAAGGCGGCATTTTCTACCACGAACGGGCGCGAAGCATCTTTGAACTCGATCACAGTGAACTCCGGGCGCTTCTCACCGGGCGCGGGATAGAGCAGGCTGTAAAGGTGACGCAAGCCCTTTACCGGCTGACCATTCACCTTTGTCACCACGCGCGACCCGTAGTCGTTGAAGCGTTCATTAAGCTCATCCGGCAGCACCGTGGTGAGCATCACGATATCTTCCTTTTCGCGCCAGCCGCCGCGCTGGAGAAAGTTCTCCATCTCCACGATAAAGCCCATGGGATTGAGATTATGCGCGACGATGACATTTCTCTGCAGGGGCTGGAACACCATCCCTGCGAATTGGACATAGCGCGGCAGCTCATCGTAGGCATTTCCCGTGATGGCAGCGGCAGCGGGGGGCGGCTGCAACGTGACTTTTACCTCAAGGGGCTTGCCTGCGCGCAGGATGGAGAACGTAAGGGAATCTCCCTTGAAAGCACGCTCTGCAAGCTCCTCAAACTTCACACGCTCGCCGTCCAGCTCGATCATACCGGAGCTGTCCACCGGGTGCCCATCCACGGCCAGCACCACATCCCCGACCTCCAGTTTGCCATCGCAGCTGCTGCCGCGTATGACGTCACCCACCAATGTGCCCATGGCATCATCCGGCAGGTTAAAATGCTTGCGCATCGCCGGGTTTTCCATCGGGAAAAACTTTGCGCCGATCTCGACGTAACGATCGTAGCGACCGTCCTCGACATCCCGCAGGAAGCGATTGATGACCGGCAGGGGGATCATGTAGCCCGTGGCATTTGCCTGCATCAAGCCCTGGAAGGCGACTCCCACCACCTTGTCGCCCATCAGCACGGGGCCTCCGCTGTTGCCGGGATTGATAGCGGCATCAATCTGAATGATCAAGTGCGAATCATTCTGCGGGTGCGCATAGGGAATGGTATCGATGCGCGAAATGATGCCACGCGTCACCGAAAGTCGATTCCCGCCAATGGGATAACCGATGACGCGAACTTCATCTTCCAGATGAGGCATGAGCTTGCTGAACTCCAGGTACGGCACATCTGCAAAAGCGCTGCTGTCTTCTACCTCGACCAACGCCAGATCCGCCTCGTGGGCCACGTACTTCACCTTTGCCGGAATCTTGCGGGCATCGGCGTAGGGCGAGACGTAGATTCGCTCCCCATCTGCCACCACGTGAGCATTCGTCATGAAAACCCCGGGAGCCACCATGAAGCCCGTGCCGGTGCCGCGTCCGAATTGACCGGCTTGCCAAGGCACGCCGTAATCCGGCATACGCTTAGCGACCTCAATTTTTGCGATGCCGCGGTATGCCGCCGCCACATCCGGCGAAGTTTTTTGCGGCATATCCGGCGCAGCCTGTGGCTGGTCGGTTTCTGTCTGTGGAGGATTCGTTTGGGGGTCAGCAGGCAGCGATGCAGGAACCGGCGCTGACGCGGGCTGATCCTGATCCACCTCCGTCTCTGAGGGAACTACGGGGGAAACAGGGGGAACGGGAACCTGAGCCGCCTGTTGGGCGGGACAAACGGCGCTAAACAACAGAGCCAGGGGAATCAAAAGAAAGAATTTCACGCCCCCCATTGTCGTTCCGCATCCATGCCAAGTCAAGTCTGAAATGGAAAATCCCAAGGCAAGCGCATTAGAAAATGCGTTTGCCTATGTACGATTTACGACGTACGATGTACGATTTATAAAGTCCCCGCGCTTGCGCGAGAGTTTGGCGGGGAGTGATTGTTGTCATGATTTTTGATGCGTATAAACGATAATATCAGTCAATAAGGGCATTCCTCTGTTGATTAACTTCTCCTCAAATGCGTTTGCCATGGTGTGCTGAGGGAGAGGCTTGCAATAGGAGCGGAGGCATGTTAGAATCCGGGCATGTCGAAATACAATGGAGAGCGGGTGCTAGTGGTGCCGCGAGCGGCATTTGAAGAGGTGGGTGCGTTTAATGGATTTCGCCGGAATCTTCAAGATTATTTGAGTGCGTTTTTGAAGCCGGGAGTAGCGCGGTATATGGATCGAGATGCAGCGGAAGGGGATCCAAGCTTTAAGCAGATGGTGGTGTACGCGATCTTCCGCCACGGGGAGCGTTTTTTGACGTATGCCCGGACCAAAAAGGGGGGGGAGGCGCGGTTGCACGATAAGCTTTCCATGGGAGTGGGGGGGCACATAAACCCCGTGGACGGTCTCACCGACAGCATTCACACGTACCTGGCAGGCATGGAGCGCGAGATTCGCGAGGAAATAACCTTTTCCGGCACGGCTACTCAGCAGCTGTACGCCATCATCAATGATGACACGAATGAAGTGGGCAGAGTACACCTGGGGATCGTTCATCTCTTTGATTTGGACGGTGAGCAGGTGACATCGAATGAAAAAGCGCTTGACGGGCTGGGGTTTCACACGTTGGATGAACTGAAGGGGGATCTTTATGAACGCCTCGAAACCTGGTCGGTCATTTGTGTGGATGCTTTGTCAAAAGATTGTAAATGATTCTGTAACGAAATTTAACCTATGGGGAAAAAGGCATCCGAACATGCTCAAGCACTGGTCGCTGCCTTCATAGCAGCGATGCTTATGGGGACGCTTTGCGTACTGGTACGCGAGGCTCATTCCTGCGCGCAACTCTCTTCTTTTGCGCGATTCAGCGGCGGGTTCATCGTGTTTGGCATTACTGCTCTCATTTGCCGTCTTCGAGGCATGGGAAATACGAATTTTTCCGGCGTCTCATTCTTCACAGGCGTGAGTATCGGACTGTGTATTCTATTCTACTACATGGCTTTCCTTCACGCCCCGGCGGGACTCGTGGCGGTGCTGCCAATTTTAGGTACTTTCCTCGCCGGTTTCTGGGAATCACTCATCGAAAAACAACGTCCGCCGCGCAGGGACGTCATGTTGCTTACCAGTGCAAGCATCGGCATCCTGCTCGTGTGCTGTTTCTCGCCAAATGCTGCTGCTGATTCACAAAGCAACGGCAACACCATCGGAGTGATCTGTGGGCTTCTTGCGGGGCTTTTTTATTCTTTCTACCTGGTGGGAAACCGTTACACACCAAGTAGCGTGTGCATGCTGCGGCGTATGTATTGGCAATCCCTGGCGGGCACCCTTGTACTCCTAGGTCCCCTACTGGCAGCTCCTCGACCGTGGATTGCGGAGTCAAGCGGCTGGTTCTGGTTAGCTGCAATTGGCTTGCTGCAGGGAGTAGCAGTTCTGGTGCTAATCGCTTATGCCATGAGTCGTCTCAGATCGCTGGAATACGGCATCATTGTTTGCATGGAACCAACTGAAGCCACCATTCTTGGTTGGGCGGTCTATGCTGAAAGCACAACGTTGGGTCAGTGGGTCGGTCTTGCCATTGTTCTTGCAACCATCATCGCGAAATCCCAGCGACACATCGGATGGCGCATCCGATGTTTCATCGCCCGTCGCTCCCGGAGGCGAATCGCCTAGCTACACCAACGACCTGTAGATAACCCCCTACAGCGCGGCGGATGGTGTCCTCAGCGGTCGGCATTTGGTATCCGAGAAGCTGACCGAGACGCGAACTGTCCATAGCGGTGTGGACAGGGCGCTGTGCGCGGAAAAAGTTGGCATTGATGAGACGCTGCGGCGCAACAGGGGGCAACTCCTTCAGCGCCCCAAGAGCGTGGGCGTGATGCAGAGCAGCAGAGGCGATATCAAACCAGCTCATGGGTTCTCCGCTTGAGCAGAGGTGCAGGATGCCGTGCAGCCCCGGCATATCAATGAGGGCAAAAATCGTGGAAACAATATCCCGCACATGAGTGGGGAGAGAAAATTTATCAACAATAGCTGCACAGGTCTCTCCCCGCAGGGCCCGCAACACCATGCTTTCCGGAAAAGCGGGGCGGTGAGGATTGCCGCAAACCCACGAGACGCGCAGGATAAGGGAATCCGGCAAGGCTTCGAGGACCTGATGCTCTCCCTCAAGTTTACTCATCCCGTAGATATTGCAAGGTTTGCAGCGCGCGGATTCTTCCTTCAATCCGGCACGGCGAGAATCCAGTACGTAATCGGTGGAGAGGTGCAGGAAGCGTGCCCCGGTGTGGCGGCAAGCAAGGGCCATTTCTCCGGGGCTGAGAGCATTCACCAGATGCGCTTTCAGTGGATCAAGTTCACAGGCATCCGGCTCCGAAACAGCCGCACAGTTTACCACGACTCCCACATCCGGATGAGCCAGCACGTAGTCCGCTGCCGCCCCCGGTTGCTCCAGGTCGCATTCCTGATGCGCAGGCGTGAACACACACCATCCCGCCGAGCGTGCCGCAGCGGACATCATCTCGCCCACTCTGCCACTTGCTCCGAAGATGATCATTTGCTGCTTCACGCCGCACTTATACCCCCGTCAGGACTGCAAGGCAAGTCGAATATCCGAAAAGCCAGGGCAAACGCATTAGAAAATGCGTTTGCTATGTACGATTTACGAGGTACGATGTACGATTTATTCATAATGTGCGCGTTGCGCAGATTTTTTTCGGATCATTAATGTATGCTGAGATCCCTTTAGATCCATCAGCATGATGACCGCTTGTTGTCATAACTTTTGATGCGTATTAACGGTAATATCAGTCAATAAGGGCATTCTCGCTGCTGATCAATTTCTCTCAAATTCGGGTGCTTCGAGGAGATGCCTTTGTGCGGTACGCAGTAATTCGAGCTGGTCAAACGGGGGAGCAGGGTGTATAATCCCTGCGCTATGCTGGATAGCGGGTGGAGAACGATTGAATTGCAAGCTGAGGAGCGCCCTGTGGTGCTGCCGGAGGATCTACGTGCCATTGCGGAAGAGTTGGACCCGGATGATTACGACGAACCGGTGCAAGAATTTTTGGAAGAAATCGCGAAGACCGATAATGTGGAGGATTTGCGACAGGTGGCAACGCTGCTGTTGCAGGACGAGGTGGATTTTTCTCCGGATCTGCGAAAGGCGGGAGTGGAACCCGATGAAAAACTGATTGCTCTCCTGCTGACGGCGGGAGCAGATGTGAACGCGCGCAACCCGTACGGAGAGCTGCCGCTGCACCTTGCCTCTCGCTACGGATACACCGAGATTGCAAGGATGCTACTGGCAGCGGGAGCAAAACGCGACCTACGCAATGCCCGAGGGGAACTGGCGATTGCGCTGGCGGCGAATCGCGAACTCGTCGACCTTCTCGCATCACAAGTGGAGAACGAAGGGAAACATGAGGAGCATGAGTGTCATTGCGGACACCACCATGAGGCAGATCACGAGTGCTGTTGCGGGCACGATCACAACGAGGAGCACAAATGTCACTGCAGCGAGAAAAATGGACATTGCTCCCACAATCACAAACACTGATGCAAAACGGACAACTATGAGCAAGACACTGAGAATCGCCGTACAATCCAAAGGACGTCTGAATGAGGACACCATGCACCTGCTGGCAGAAACCGGCATCCGAATCGGCACCAGCAAGCGTACGCTACTGGTGGCAGCGAGTAATTTTCCTGTAGAAGTACTCTTCCTACGCGATGACGACATCCCGGGCACCGTGGCGGACGGTACGGCGGATATTGGCGTAGTGGGGCTTAACGAGCTGGAGGAACAAGGGGCGGATGCGGAAATCGTGGAAAAACTTGGTTTCGGGGCATGTCGCCTCTCCATTGCCGTGCCAAAACAGATGGACTACAACGGCATCACTTCTCTGGAAGGGCGACGCATTGCGACATCTTATCCCTCCATTTTGCGTCGCTATTTGCAGGAGAAGGGGGTGCAAGCGGATATCCATGTCATCTCCGGTTCGGTAGAAATCTCCACCGGCATCGGACTGGCGGACGCCATATTCGACATCGTAAGTTCCGGCTCCACTCTGGTGAGCAACAACCTCAAGGAGGAAGATGTTGTTTTGCAAAGCGAGGCGGTACTCATTGCTCACCGCAAACTTGACCCGGAAAAAAATGCCGTGCTACAGGAGTTGCTTTTCCGCATCCGCGCGGTAATGGGGGCTGTCGGCAAGAAATACGTACTGATGAACGCGCCACGGGAGTCGCTGGACGCCATCCTCAGCGTGCTGCCAGGCATCAAGAGCCCGACGGTGATGCCGTTGGCACAGGAGGATTGGTGCAGCATCCACACCGTGTTGGATGAAAAGCGCTATTGGGAAATTATAGGGCGTTTGAAGGAAGCCGGAGCACAGGGAATTCTGGTGCTCCCCGTCGAGAGTATGGTACTCTGATTACCTCTCGCACACATCACCATGCAGATTATCATCAATCCGGCGAAAGAAAAGCTCAACACTCTCACGCAGCGACCTGCACGAGATGCCACGACCCTCTTTGACACGGTACGTCCTATTTTGGAGGCCGTGCGGGAACGGGGCGATGCTGCTCTCCGAGAATTCAGCGAGCGGTTTGACCACTGTGTTCTGCAGGAAATCCAGCTCAACGAAAGCGAAATTCGAGCAGCAGAGCAGCAGGTGCCTCCTGAGCTCCGGGAGGCTATCCGCCTTGCTCACGACAATATTCTGCGTTTCCACGCCGCCCAGCGCAGCGGGCGAGTGCAGGTGCAGACAGCACCGGGCATCCTCTGCGAGCAGCGAACGCTGCCGATTGAGCGCGTGGGGCTCTACGTTCCGGGAGGTTCAGCGCCGCTGTTTTCCACAGTGCTGATGCTTGGCGTTCCGGCGCGTCTGGCCGGCTGCAAAGAGATGACCCTCTGCACGCCACCGGCAGTGGATGGGAGCGTACACCCCGCTATCGTCTATGCTGCCTCATTGTGCGGTATCACGTGCATATGCCGCGTGGGCGGGGCGCAAGCGATCGCGGCTCTCGCGTACGGTGCGGAAAGTGTGCCGAAAGTGGATAAGATATTCGGTCCCGGCAATTCGTTTGTGGTGGCAGCGAAACAATTAGTCGGACTTTCGGGAGTTGCCATCGACATGCCGGCGGGGCCCAGCGAAGTGTTGGTGTATGCAGATTCATCCTGCCGACCGGAATTCGTAGCGGCTGATTTGCTCAGCCAGGCCGAACACGGACCAGACAGTCAAGTGGTGCTCGTGACCACAGAACGGGATGTCCTGGATCGTGTGATGCAGGAGGTGAGACGCCAACTCGAGCAGCTGCCGCGCAAAAATATCGCGGAACAGGCTCTCGCGCACAGCATGGCTCTCCTTTTCCCGAACGAACAGGAGTCGATTGATTTCATTAACTCCTACGCACCGGAGCATCTGGTACTCGCCGTGGGAAATTATCGCGATGTAGCAGAACGCACGACAAATGCCGGCTCCGTGTTTCTCGGAAACTACAGCTGCGAAAGTGCGGGCGATTACGCTTCCGGCACGAATCACACTCTGCCGACGCTTGGTTACACCCGTGCCTACAGCTCGTTGTGTCTGGACAGCTTCATGCGCAAGATGACGCTTCAGGAACTGACCCCTCGCGGCATTTCGTCCATCGGGCGCTGCGTGGAACTCATGGCGCATGCCGAGCAGCTTGATGCCCATAGAAACGCCATGTCCCTCCGCATTGCGGAAGCCGCGAAAGCGCAGCAGAATACCGTGGTAGCACGAGAGGAACAGAGAAATGAACTACTCGCTTTAGTGCGCCCCTCCATTCGTTCCCTGAAGCCATACAGCAGCGCGCGGGATGAATATTCCGGGCATAGCGCGCACATTTTTCTGGATGCCAACGAAAGTCCGTACAACTCGCCATACAATCGCTACCCGGATCCTCTGCAACGGGAATTGAAAGAGAAATTGGCGGCGCAACTCGGCGTGGAAGCGAATACCCTTTTCCTCGGCAACGGGAGCGATGAGGCGATCGACCTGATCTACCGCATCTTCTGCGAACCGGGGCAGCACAATGTCCTTGCGCCGGAACCGACTTACGGCATGTACTCTGTATGCGCCCATATCAACGGTGTGGAGTACCGCAGTGTACCGTTGGATGAAACAGACTTCTCATTCAGTGCAGAAAAGTTACTCGCGGCGGCGGATGCCTATACACGCGTGATTTTCCTGTGCAGTCCGAACAATCCAACAGGCAACATGATCGGTGCCCGGGAGATTGAGAAAGTGCTCACGCGTTTTCCCGGCATCGTGGTAGTCGATGAGGCGTACATCGATTTTGCGCCGGAGGGGAGCCTACTGCCGCAGCTGACAGAGTATCCGCGACTCATCATCCTGCGCACTTTCTCGAAAGCATGGGCGAGCGCAGGAATACGCCTCGGCATGGCACTGGCGCATCCGGATCTCATCACGTACTTCAACCGCGTCAAGTACCCGTACAATGTCAATGCGCTCACCCAACATTTTGCAATTGAGCTATTAGCGAAGCGGGATGAAATGGACGCCCGGGTGCAGGATATCCTGTCGCAACGGGAACGAATGGCAGCGGAATTGGCATCATTGCGACTTTGCCAACGCGTGTTTCCAAGCGCCGCCAATTTTCTGCTGGTGTGTGTAAGCGACGCACAGGGAATCTACGATGCTCTCGTGCAGCGCGGCATCATTGTGCGCAATCGCAGTCGCATCGCGCTTTGCGCCGGGTGTCTGCGTATCACCATAGGCAGCCCGCAGGAAAATGATGAGCTACTTGCGGCTCTGAATGATTTGGATAAGACCTTCTTCTCTTCCTCTGACGCCTCATGAAAAAGATTCTCTTTATCGATCGCGATGGCACCCTCGTGCGCGAGCCGGCGGATGAGCAGCTCGACCGGTTGGACAAACTCTCCTTCATGCCGGGCGTCTTTCGTGCGCTTTCGCTTATTCGCGAGTGCACGGACTACCGTTTTGTGATGGTTACGAACCAGGATGGTCTTGGTACGCCGTCCTTTCCCGAGGAGGATTTCTGGCCGGTGCAAAACCTCATCCTCGACACCCTGAGAGGAGAGGGAATTGAATTCGATGCCATCCATATCGATCGCCATTTTCCTCAGGACAACGCGCCGACGCGCAAACCCGGCACCGGCATGCTCACGCAGTACATGGACGGCAGTTGCGACCTGGAGCACTCGTACGTCATCGGCGATCGAGAAACAGACGGGCAACTCGCGGAGAATCTGGGCTGCCACTTTCTACGCATCGACCCTGAACTTGGATGGGACAAAGTGGCAGAAGTGGTCATCGCGGGAGAACGCAACACGCAGGTGCATCGCCAGACGAAAGAAACTGATGTGCTGGTGCAGTTAGGCCTGGACCGCGCCGGCAGGGGTAGCATCAGTACCGGCATACCTTTCTTCAACCACATGCTCGAGCAGCTCATTCACCACGGCGGACTTTCTCTCACTATTCACGCCCAAGGAGACACGCAGGTGGACGAGCATCACACCATGGAGGACACGGCCCTGACGCTCGGCGAATGCCTGCGGCGCGCCCTAGGCGACAAAATCGGCATTGCTCGCTACGGGTATTGTCTGCCGATGGATGATTGCCTCTGCCGTGTGGCGTTGGATTTTGGCGGGCGTCCCTGGCTGCAGTGGGATGTGAAGTTCCGACACGACATGGTCGGCGGAATTCCGTCGGAAATGTTCTTCCACTTTTTCAAAAGCCTGAGCGACGCCGCACTCATGAACCTGAGCGTGCAGGCGAGTGGGGACAACGACCATCACCGCATCGAGTCTATCTTCAAGACCTTTGCTCGCGCGCTTCGTATGGCGGCGCAACGTGACGTACGTCATCTCGTACTGCCCTCCAGCAAGGGTACTCTCTGACTTATTCATTCCTCCATCGATCTATGAACATAGCAGTCATCAACTACGACGCAGGCAACATCCGCTCGGTGGTGAATGCGCTGCGCCGCGTTGGGGCGGATCCTCTGCTCACTGATGATCCGGAGAAAATCATGACAGCGGACAGGGTGGTTCTGCCGGGGCAGGGGGAAGCGGGGCACACGATGGCTTCTCTGCGGCAGAAAGGACTGGCGGATCTCGTGCGTTCGCTCAGGCAACCTGTACTTGGCATCTGCATCGGACAGCAACTTTTCTGCGAGTACTCCGAGGAGGGTGAAACGACCTGCCTGGGTCTTTTCCCGGGCGTTCGGGCGCGGCGCTTTTCTTCCCTCTGGTCCGATACGCCCCAGAAGATCCCGCATATCGGGTGGAACACCGTTCACTCCCTGCGTTCTTCTCTCTTCGACGGAATTGCCGAGGGGGCGTTCATGTACTTTATTCACAGTTTCTGCTGCGTTCCCCCTCATTCTCCGTTCACTGCCGCAACTACGGAATACGGCGGCGTGACCTTCTGCTCCGCTTTGCAGAAGGATAATTTTTATGCCGTTCAATTTCATCCGGAAAAGAGTGGTTCTCTCGGCGAGCGACTTCTCTCCAACTTTCTGCACCTGTCATGATTGAACTCATTCCCGCTATCGACATTATCGAGGGTCGCTGCGTGCGATTATCGAAAGGGGATTATGATGCATGTACCAGATATTCTGACAATCCAGTGGATGTCGCCCAGCATTTCGAACAGTTGGGATTGAGGCGTTTGCACGTCGTGGATCTCGACGGAGCGAAGGAAAAGCATTGCGTAAATCTGCCGGTCCTGGAGAAAATCTGTGCTGCCACAAATCTTGAAGTGGATTTCGGCGGCGGTGTCAAGAGCGAGCAGGATTTGCTCTCTGCCTTCTCTGCCGGCGCTTCCATGGTGACTGTCGGCAGTGTAGCTGCCACGCAACCGGATCTCGTCGATGGCTGGATCGCCTCTCACAGTGCGAATCGCTTCATCCTGGGGGCTGACATATGCAATGGTCGTATTCGCACCCACGGCTGGCTTCGGGAAAGCGGCGTAGATCTTGCTGATTTCATCGCGCGCTTCATCAAGCGGGGCGTTTCACGCGTGCTCTGCACGGATATCTCGAAAGATGGCATGCTCAGCGGTCCAAACATCGAACTTTACCGCGATCTCATGAAACAATTTCCGGGCTGTCATCTCATCGCCAGTGGGGGTGTAAGCTGTGCACAGGATATCCTGGAACTCCAGAAAGCCGGCATTCCGGCCGTGGTTTTCGGCAAAGCATTCTATGAGGGACGTCTCGACCTGCCAACTCTCATCCAACAACTTTCAGTTTTATCTTCCACCGCATGTTAGCAAAACGCATCATTCCCTGTCTCGATGTGAAGGACGGTCGCACTGTGAAGGGCACTTGTTTCGTGAACCTGCGCGAGGCAGGTGACCCGGTGGAATTGGGCAAATCATACAGCGAACAGGGGGCGGATGAACTTGTGTACCTCGATATTACCGCAAGCCATGAAGGTCGTCGCACGTTCACCAAACTTGTCAGTCGTATTGCAGCCGAAATTTCGATTCCTTTCACTGTGGGCGGCGGCGTGGGCGGCGTGGAGGATGTGGCATGCCTGCTGGATGCGGGGGCAGACAAGGTGAGCGTGAATTCTGCGGCTCTGCGCAATCCGGCTATTATTGATTCCATAGCCGGACGATTCGGCAGTCAGGTCTGCGTGGTGGCGATTGATGCGCGCTGCGAAGAGAATGGAGAATGGCTGTGCTACGTAAATGGCGGACGCATCCCGGTGGCGCGCGATCTTTTTTCATGGGCAGTAGAAGCGGCGGATCGCGGGGCAGGGGAAATTCTCTTCACCTCGATGAATCACGACGGATCGCGCCGAGGTTTTGCTAACGATGCTCTGGATCGACTGGCAAAAACGCTGCCCATTCCTGTGATTGCCAGCGGCGGCGCGGGGTGTATGCAGGACTTTGCGGATGCCTTTTCTATCGGTCATGCAGATGCAGCATTAGCAGCCGGCGTTTTCCACTTTGGCGATATCTCGCTTCCCGAACTCAAGATCTTTCTGCAAAAACAAGGTATACCCACTCGAATTTCCCCTACATTTCATGAATAACTCCATTGATTTCGATAAAGGTAACGGGCTCGTTCCGGCTATCGTGCAAGATGCTGATACCCGCCGTGTGCTCATGCTGGGCTATATGAATCGCGAGGCGTACGAAAAAACGCTGGAAACCCAATTGGTAACTTTCTTCAGCCGTTCCCGGCAATGTCTCTGGACTAAAGGAGAAAGCAGCGGCAACCGGCTTCACCTCGTGGAGGTACTCGTGGACTGCGACGCGGATGCTCTGCTGATTCTGGCTCATCCGGACGGTCCTACCTGCCACACCGGAACAGGTACCTGTTGGGGGCAGGACAATGAACCAAACCCGCTGGCTTTCCTCGTCGAGTTGCAGGATTTTATCGACAAGCGCCGTCAGGAAATGCCGGAAGGTTCTTACACGACATCCCTCTTCCGAGATGGCACCAAACGCATAGCGCAGAAGGTTGGCGAAGAAGCCCTTGAGTCTGTGATTGAGGCTGTCAGCGGAAATGATGAACGCCTCCTCTACGAAGCTTCTGATATGCTCTACCACCTCATCGTGCTGCTATCCTCCAAACATCTCCGCATCGAACAGGTTGTCCAAGAACTCGTTTGCCGCCATAAACCGGGCTGGAAAAAGCATTGACACGCAACATCTCAATATGGTTACCGGATGATATAGGAGACTTATTTAATTTAACACTGAGATCGAGATGAAAAATAATCCACAATTTCTGGATAGAGATGAGAAAATCTATTGGCAGGGAGAGCCGGTAGTACCTATTCTCAATGTGAATTCCATCGTCTTTTACATACTCCCAAGTGTCATACTTTTGATTTTTTGGAGTGGATGTATAGAATACGGAGAGAACTATGCATTTCTGCAAAAGGCATACGATTTCATCCATCAAGGAGCGATGACTCGGTGGGGGTTTTTGCTTCTCTGTATTGGTTTAATGGTTTATCCTTTTGTCCGTTGGTTCCTGTACTATAAACGCATAGCGTATGTTTTTACCGATAAAAGGGCTATTGCGTATTACAAGGATTCAAATGAGATAGACTTTCAAATAGAAGCCTCGGGCATATTAAACATGCAACGCTCTTATCGTGGTGGGGAGCTGGTGAGTTTGCGTACATACACCACGGAAGAAGGTACGGAAGAAGGTCGGGGGGTCACGCGAGTAGTTCGCACGGGATTTGAGGGGATTCCTGTTCGCGTACTCGATTTTTACCATGAGACCACGAATTAAGGTATCCGGGCGGAGCAAACGCATTAGGAAACGCGTTTGCTTATGTACGAGGTACGATTTACGATGTACAACACGCACGACGGCCCCGATGAGGGCGCACGCGCAGCGGGCGGTAAGTGCGGATGGACA
>CANQJI010000017.1 GCA_947624205.1 uncultured Akkermansia sp.
AAGCACTTCGCTCCTTGCGAGTGCGTAGCATTCTGTACTTTTTGCGTGCTTCAATGATGTTCGCAATACCTTCTTGTCCTTTGTCTGTGTTTATCATACAGACATTATGGTACACTATTTTTGTCCAGACGATAAATCTCTTCTCCCCTTTTTCCTCGTTCGGTACACTCATTTTTGTCCGATTGCGCAAAGACTCGGAAGGCGATATTTGACTTGAAAGCACGCCTGCCTGCGCGTAAGATGAGGGAGCGGCAGAAAAGACCGCAGATCTCCTCTATTATCCTCTTATGAAAACCCTCATAACCAACGCGCATATTATCTCCCCGGGAATCGACATCAAAGGCGGCGGCGTCCTGCTGGAGAACGATGAAATCACTGCAGTTCTGCAACCGAACGAAACAGCGGCGGCTGATGCCACGCAGGATGTCGGCGGACAGATGCTTATGCCGGGATTCATCGATATCCACTCCCACGGGGCGGGAGGATGCGACACCTGCGATTGCAAGGTTGAGAGCATCCGAACTATTGCGGATTGCAAGATGAAGGAAGGTGTGACGACCTGGCTGCCCACGACTTTGACGCTCGGGACGAACACCCTGGCAGATGTCTGCCGATGCGTGAAGGAATACGCCGCGAGTCCGAATGGTTCCAAGACGCCGGGAGTGCATCTGGAAGGACCCTACATCAATCCTAAGCAATGTGGCGCACAGAACCCCGCCTTTGTTCGTCCGGCGGATTTTGAGGAACTCATGATGCTGCACGCCATCTACCCGGTTCTGAATATCACCTTGGCGCCGGAAATGCCGGGAGCAATCGACTTCATCGCGAAAGCGACGGCGGCGGGCATTACGTGCTCCGCCGGACACTCCGCTGCCACGGCGGAGGATTTCCGCAAGGCAAAAGCTGCCGGTCTGCGGCGTCTCACGCACTTCTGCAATCAGATGAGTCCACAGCACCACCGCGAGATTGGACTCGTCGGGTCCGGTATGCTGGATCAGGACATCCGCATTGAAATCATTTGCGACACTATTCATCTGTGCGCCGATATGCTTCACCTCACTTTCTCCAATAAGAGAATCGAACAGATGATCATGATCACGGATTCTCTCGCCTGCTCGTGGATGCCGGATGGTCCCGGTCAGCTGGGAGGTCTTCCCATCATCGTGAAGAATGGTGTAGCTCGTCTGGAAAGCGGCAATCTCGCCGGTTCAACCCTCCGCTACGCCAAAGGACTGCAGAACGTGCACCGCATCACCGGCAAGCCTCTCAGTGAGCTCGTAAAAGCCACCTCCCTGAACCAGGCAGAAAGCCTCAGATTGACCGGTCTTGGCAAGATATGCCCGGGCTACACGGCCGACCTCGTCCTGCTGGATGATGACTTTAATATTTTGCGCACCTATATCAACGGCGAACTGCGTTATCAGGTCTGATTTCTTCATGGGGCCGTTGCGTGGAGAGTAGGATTCTTCGGCAGAGTAAACGCATTTGAGAGAAGTTGATCAATAGAGAAAATGATCTTATTGACTGATATTACGTCTATACGCATCAAAATCATGACAACAAGCGCCCCGCGCCGCACGGCGCGCGAACTTCCCCAAATTGACTCACCGGCACCCCATTGCCGGTTCGCCCCTGTCGGGGCAACGCATGCGCGTTGTCCATCCGCACTTACCGCCCGCTGCGCGTGCGCCCTCATCGGGGCCGTCGTGCGTGTTGTACATCGTACATCGTACATCGTACATAGGCGCTGCCAAGCGCCACCGTCGCACATCGTTCCTCGTAAATCGTATATAGGCAAATGCATTTTCTAATGCGTTTGCCCTGGATTCTCCGGTTCCTCACTTTCGTATCGATATGCTAATTTCCCCACTCGCTGAAAGACTTTGCCGCGCGATGGGCATCGACCCCGCTCGCCTGCACGGAACGGGACCGCGCGGTCGCATCATGGCGGCTGATGTGGTGGCGGGGAGGAGCGTCGACGGCTCGCGTTTGGCGAATCCTGCTCTGCCTCCCACCCGTGCCCCAAAGGACGGCTACTACGTCTACGATGCAGAGGTGGACATGCAAGCTCTTGCACAGATGAGTTTTCCGATCGCGGTTCAATGCGAGAAGTTGCTTGAAAAGCGCTACTCTCTCTTTGACTATATCATACGCGCCGTCGTGAAAGCGTGTGTGACCGCGTTGGAGTGGGAGGTGTCTGCCGTCGATGTGTTGCTTTTTGAAAACGAAGGCATGGATACTGCTGTCATCCCGGATGCTGCCGACAAAACCATCTGCGCCATTGCGCGCGAAACTTCGCACTATACTCCCCTGCCGGCAGATTTTCACCCGAGCATCATCGTGTGCGATGCCAACACTCCCCGGGTCCGCGTGGCACAGGCGCTCGGTTCCCCGGATCATCGGCCTGATTTTGCTTTTGTTGCGCGTGGAAACTCCCCGAAAGTGGGAATTCGTGCCGGACGTACCGAGCTCCGATCCTGCATTCTGCCGTACACCTTTTACGCCTCGGAGAATGCTGTTTCGTCGGACGTGGCAAACCGCATTGCCGCTGAACTGCGCAACCTGCTCTACAGTCCTGCGCGCCTGCTGCTCATCGCCTGATTTTTCCCATGACCGAGCGCTTCATGCACAGCGTACCTATGGATGGTAGAACGCCGCAATCGGCTACTCCGTCACCGCCGATCGTGTCGCACAAATTCGGACGACGGCGCTTTCTACGTATCCTGCTGGGAGTGGGCATACTCAGCGCTCTCGGCAAAGGAGCGGATTCTCTCCTTGCACGCACTCTCTGCCGCCCCGGATCATGGGACGGACCGCTCTCTGATCACTTTGACGGTAAGACGTTTCACAACGTGCCGGAAACGTCCCTTCCTGCTTCTTCGTATGGTACGGCACCCATCATTCGCTGGCTGAAAGATCGGTTACGGCGGGGCTCCTATCCCATCGTCGAGCGGAATAACTGCACACCGCAGCTTGCACGAAAAGTGGATGGGAGAGACTGGGAAATCACCATGGTCAACCACTCCACACTTTTTCTTCGCCTCGCAAACTACAACATTCTCACCGACCCTGTCTGGAGCGATTACACCTCGCCCATCCAGGGCATTGGTCCGTGCCGAACACGTCCACCCGGCATCGCGTGGGACGCACTGCCGAAGATTGATGTATGCCTGCTTTCACACGACCATTATGACCATTTTGACGTACCTACCCTCTGCCGCCTGGAGGAGCGCGACCATCCTCTCTTTATCCTTCCACTTGGTTTACGTAGTTTGCTGGAGTACCACGTGGAACATTCCGTGCATGCAGAGGAGAAAGATTGGTGGGAATGTGTAAAACTGCCTCGACTCACAATCACTCTTACTCCCGCTCGCCATTGGAGCAAACGCTACCGCACTGTCGATAGCACGAATCGCTCCCTCTGGTGCGGTTTTTTCCTGCGTGGCACAGAGAAAGGATCTCCCGCCATCTATTTCGCAGGCGACAGCGCTCGCACGCAATGGTTTTCTCGTATTCGTGAACGCCTTGGCGCTCCCGATGTCGCGCTGCTGCCCATCGGCGCCTACAAACCGGACTGGATTCGCGCACATCATACCTCCCCGGCGGATGCTGTACAGGCATTGCATACGCTCGATGCGAGACTGGGAATCGCCTGTCATTTTGGTACCTGGCAACTAGCCAATGAAGGATATGCAGAAACACTATCCGATCTCACCGTTGCCCTTCAAAAAAACGGCATTCCTGCTTCGCGCTTTATCGCTCCGGAGAACGGACAAACTCTCCGCGGGAGTGCCAACTAGCCTTGCATCCTCTCCAGTCGCAGAAGCTCTCGCGTGGCAAACCCGCAGGGCTGAGCGCCGGCGCCGATGAAGGATTCATACCAGCTGATGCCTGAAACGGCGGGGCAAAAAAACTCGTAACTCTGCTCCTTTTCATTCTCCCCCTGCAATGCGAGACGCCCTATCAACAACTGTTCCCCCTGCAAGTAAAAACGCGTAAAATCTCCCAAAAACGGTAGCTGAACTCCTCTCAGCACCCGCCCCAGCACTTCCCCCGTGCGAGGTCCCATCAATGCCATACCGCACCACCCTTCCGTTTCATCCCGTATCTCCACTGCTGCGTGCGAGACTTTTTCCCGCAGCTTGTCCTCTACTGTGCGCACCATCTGAGTGGAACCGATAATGAAGAAACATCCCGCGCTTTCACGCAACAAGCAGGCCGATAAAAAGAACCCCTCTTGCGTTTCTGATGGCAAAGTGAAGCAGCTTCCATCACGCAGATCAGCGATACGCCGTCTCAATGCATTTTCCAACCAGAATTGCGCTCCGCTTCCTCGTATGCTCAGTTTACGAGTATGCGAGATATCAAACACCGCGCACGCTGTCTGCGCTACCATATGTTCCTCAAGCAAGCTTCGGAATGAATGCGGCAATGTCCAACCTTCGGTACTCTGCATGTGGGCTCCATTCCGCAGGTGACTTGCATGAAGTGGTGACTGCTTCATCCCTCCATCATCCTCCTCTTCCGCACTCTCCTCAAGGAGATAGAGTATCTTTTCGCATCTTCGTGAGGGCAACTATTTCAGAACCTCAGCGCGGACTGGGGCAAACGCATTTGACGAGAAGTTAACCAACAGAGAGATACCCTTACTGACTGATATCATCTTTATTCGCATCAAAAATCGTGACAACAAGCGCTCTTCGCCAAACCCGCGGCGTAGCCGCCGAACTTCCCAGATCGTACATCGTACGTAGGCGCCGCCAGGCGCCACATTCGCGCGCAAGCGCGGGAATTTCCTAAATCGTACATCGAAAATCGTACATCGTACATGAGCAGACCCTGTCTGCCACCGTCGTACATAGGCAAACGCATTTCCTAATGCGTTTGCCCTGATGGCAGAGCTTAAACGCCCAAAAAACCAATACGAGAGAAGAACATCATCTCTATATTTGCGCTGCTCCCTCCTCCTGAGCACAACTGTGGGGAGAGCAAGACTGAGGCGAAGGCGAAGGAACTTCAAAGAGGGATCGGCTAAGAGAAGCCATGGCGGCGGCTTGCTCCGCACGCCGTTTGCCGGTGCCTTCACCCTGCCCGATGATCTTCCCCTGCCAACGGGCGATAGCGCGAAAGAGAGGTGGATGCTCGCGGAGCTGCTGCACCTCGTAATCCGGAGCCTCACCGTTGATCGCCTGCAAACGCTCCTGCAGCGTACCTTTGGGATTATCATCCCCGGGGGCAGGACACTTACTCAAACTGTTGCCAAGCAGGCGCAGCGTGACGGCACGAGCCTCTTCGAAGCCAGCATCCAACACCACAGCGCCTATGAGCGTTTCAAACGTGTTACCAAGCACACCCGGTGCTGCACGCCCACCGGCTTTCTCGAGAGCGGTGCTCATGGTAAGCTGCTCTCCCCAGCCAAAATGGATGGAAATTTCGCCGAGATGGCGTCGACTCACAATAGCAGCACGCATGGAAGTCAACTCTCCTTCCGATGCTTCAGGATGTAAACGGTAAAGTTCCAATGAGACCACGAGCTCCAGCACGGCATCACCAAGGAATTCCATACGCTCGTAATCGGAGGGAATTCCACGCCTGCGCGCAATGCTGGAGTGCGTGAGAGCCGCACGCAATAACCCGGGATCCTTAAACTGATAGCCCAGCATTTTCTCCACCTTATCCGTCTGCATACTAGGGAGTGTAGCACAAGAAAATCTTCGTGGCGAGTCGAAACAAATCGGAAGTGTTTTGACTGTTTTTCTACAGGCAAAGAGGAAATAGAAGTCACACCCTGCACAAAACGATGACCAGAGATAACAACACAACCGGTATCTTGAAAGCACGGGACGAGGCACCCCGCTTGCCAACCGACACCATGCCGAAGCGTGACATGAGAGCAAAGAATGTCTACCAACTCACCAAAAGTGAGCCCTTGCCGGATGGCAACTCCAGCCAAAACCCGGCTACCTTCTGCCGGACATGGAACGATGAGCAGGGCATGCAAATGACGGATGAGAATATTACTTGTATCGTTCCTACCTTCGGAGCTACCTGCACGCGGACGTACGAATTCAGGGCGCAAGAGTGCAAACCGCTGGTAAAGAACATGAAACGCAATATGGATTTTCTGGTACGTCACTCGCCGGCGCACCATCACAAGGAGTCAGAGGCAACAGCCTTCAAACACACCTGATGATTCGCGACCGGAGTGTCGTGCCCGGGAGCCGCCGGAGCACGCAGTGGCTGGGCTTGGTCTTCCCCCTGCACTGCATCAGTTGCCCGGCACCCCATCTGTCTGTCAAGCGGCGATTCAGGCAGATGGGGCTATGGCGCCCTCGTGCGGAAGAAATGGAAAGATGAGCCGATCTCTTCGGGAGTCTGCCTATTGAGAGACCTCGTTGAAAATGGGAACTTCTTCTTTTTTAGGCCGCATACCCGGAGGATAAGGAGCGCGAGGAGCAATATCTTTCAACTCGGCAAAAACGCGAGCGGGATTTCCCGGATTAGCTGCGAGTTGCTGCTTCACACGATCCAAAACCTCAATGGCGGCGGAAAGTGATTTTTCCGCTCCTCCGTACTGCTTATCCGAAAAATAGCGGGTGAAGTGATTTTGCTTGCGACAAAGAGTAACCCGCCATCCTTGGAACGAAGTAAATTCGTATGTGAAGCGGGTGATGTTCTTCCGCGGGGTGGAAATATCAAGTTGCATACCGTCTCCATTATACTCAAAAAGACGCTAAATTCAATATCATTTTGTTATCATACAAAAAAACTTATCAAACAACTGCTCACTCCCTATCTCGAAGGACTCAAAGTCCCAGAAAAACAATGGCAACTCCGCAAAGCATGATAGTGGCGCCTGCCACCTCGCCACTGTGAGTTTCGAGCCAGTTGAAGTGCAACAGAGACAGCCCTTTCAATCCCAGCGCCACAGCCAGCATCATCGTAGCAATGGTGCAAAAGCTGAACACAATAGTCACAAGAACCACGGCGCTCACTCCCAGTGCTGCGGCGGGTGCGAGGAGTGGCAACAATGCCTCACAAGGACCAAGCACAAAGATGATGAAGATGATCCACGGGGTGACATTATGATGCGCATGAGAGTGAAGCAAAGCGTGTCCATGGTCATGTTCATGGTGCCGAGCAAGCCAGTTACGACGCATGGCATAGATGAAATAGGCAGCGCCGAAGCCAATGAGCGCCCATGCCGCCAGATCTCCACGGTTTTCATTGAGCCACTCCATATCCGATGCATTCAGCAAATGTGAAGCGTACACGAAAAGCAAGGCGATAAGCAGGGCGCTTCCCACATGACCGATGCCGCAGATAAAGGTCCAGAAGAGCGCGCGGAACACCCCGTATCCGCGATTTCTGGCAATCATCACGAAGGGAAGGTAGTGATCCGGTCCCGCCAGCGTATGAAGCACGGCATCCGTCACGGTAAGACCCAGAAGAATGGAGAGGGTAACATCAGGCATCGTGTGAAAGTTCAGGTTGTTTGTGAAGAGGAATATCCATGCTACCGGAGCGCATTCCGTCGAGATCGAGAGTAATGTAGGAAAAGCCGATCCGGCGAAGGGAGGTAGAGATTTCTTCCGCCTTCTGCGCTGCGCGGAAAAGCAGACGCAAGGGGAGTTCAATGCGGGCTAAGTTCCCGTGTACCCTCAGGCGCATGGGTTCGCCGGGGAAGAGACTGCGGAGCATTTCCTCGCCGCGGGCTACGCGTTCCAGGTTTTCTTCTGTGAGCGCAGCGCCATACTCAAAGCGTGTGGCGAGACATGGAGAGCTCGGACGCGTGGCGCACGACAGTCCCCAACGGTTTGCGAGGACGCGGACATCCTCTTTGCTCATGCCCACCTCCGCCAGAGGCGACAACACGCCAAGCTCCCGCAAGGCACGCAGACCGGGACGGTACTGTTTCAGATCATCAGCGTTCGTTCCATCCATTACAACGCTCAGACCACGCTCACGAGCCCGTTCACCAAGGGTGATGAAGAGAGCGCGCTTGCAGATATAGCAGCGATTCTGCGGATTATTTTTCAACTCGGGCAGATGAAGCGGATCCATGATGATTTGTTCGTACTCACAGCCCTCCTGCGCTGCGCAAAACAGGCTTTCCTGCGACTCCTGCGGAGTCTGGAACGGTGTGCGAAAAAAGAAGGCTACGAGAGAAAAATCCCTCTCTTTCCTCAGGCGAACCAGGGCATGCAGAAGTAAGGCGCTATCTACTCCGCCGGAAAATGCCAGAGCTACACCCCCGGTGCAGTGAGATCGTAAAAAATCTGATACACGCTCCTCCATCAGACTTCCGACGGTAATGCCGCAGTAATGTCCTCGCGAATCTTTCGCAGGGATAATCCCGTGCTGCAAGCTAGTTCTTTCATGCTTTCGTACTCCGGATAGCAGCGGATTATATCCCCGTGCTGCACGCGTTTCACCCGCACGGTGCCATACGACAACTGCACGGAGATGAACTCGCGCTGCATCACCGTGCGCTGCACGGCGTGACGCCGAACTCCAATGGTAGAACTGTGTCGTAGAATACAGTCCTCCGCCATTTCCACAAGTGCGGCATCAACCAGCGCCCCAAGCAACACAGCCGGACGACTCTTCTTCATTGTGCAGGGGCAGAACCAAACATCACGCGCGCCGAGTTCGAGCAGAAGTTCCTGCAGGTAGGAAAGCTCCTCAGGCGTCGAATCATCGATGTTTGCCGCGAGTTCACAGATATTCTCATCCTCCATTCCTGGTGTCGCTTCCTCCACCGGTTCGATAAGCAAGACACGCAGGAAATTGGCGCGTCCGAAGTCGCGTTTGCCGAGACCGATTCCCGTGGAAATAATGCGGTAGGACGGCGGCAGCTTGTCATGTGTACGCAAAGCAGCGGCAGCAGCGATGCCGGTAGGTGTCACCATTTCTCCGAGCGTCGACGAGGTGCGAAGCGGGATCTTGTGCGCAGCAGCGATATTCAGAACCGCCGGCACCGGCACCGGCAATTCCCCGTGCTGGCACATCACCGTACCGCTCCCCTCCGTGAGTCCGGTCACTACCCATCCATCGGGAGTCAGATCCTCCGCCAACACGGCGATGGCGATAATATCCGCCAACGAATCAACGGCGCCGACTTCGTGAAAATGTACTTGATTGATGGGGCACCCATGAGCTTTGGCTTCCGCCTCAGCCACGATGCGAAAAATTCTCTTCGCTTGCGAGCGAGCAGCATCCCCCATAATGACATGGTCAATGATATGCTCTACATCGTCAAGGTGGCGATGTTCATGATGGTGCCGGGCATTGTAGCTCTCCTCGTGGTGGTGTTCATGATGATGAAGCCGCACGTCGAAATCACAGCCGGAAATGCTGTAAGAACTCTTGCGAGAAATCGAAATGTCAAACTCGTGCGGAACTTCTCGTCGCAAGCTTTCCAACGCAGCATCCAGCTTCTCGCGATTTGCCCCCAAATCCAGCAGAGCCGCTACCAGCATGTCGCCGCTAATGCCACTTGTTCCTTCGAGGTAAAGATATTTTTTCATGACGTCTCTATGCGAATCATGTTGAGAATGCGACAAGCTTGCACGGCCGCCCCGAATCCGTTGTCAATATTGACCACTGAGAGTCCCTCCGCACAGGAATTGAGCATCGAGAGAAGTGGCGCCAATCCCTCCAGTGACGCACCATAGCCAACTGAAGTCGGTACGGCAATGACGGGCGCTTTTACCAGCCCCGCTATGACGCTCCCAAGCGCCCCTTCCATCCCCGCTACAGCGATGACTACGTTTGCACGGCGGATGGTCTCCATACTCCCTAGCAAGCGATGCAGCCCCGCCACTCCGACGTCGTAGAAACGCTCCACACAAGCTCCGAAAAATTCCGCCGTGCGCGCTGCTTCCTCCGCCACCGGTATGTCCGCCGTACCCCCGGTGCACACCGCCACAAGCCCGGGCAAGGTAGCAGGAGTCCGTCCCGGCAAAAGCAATGTGCGGGAGGTCGCATCGTACTGCACCGGAAGTCCCTTGTTGAGCACGAAATCCGCTTGTTCCTGCGAGCACCGTGTGCCGAAGGCTGCACTCCCTGCTTCCGCAAAAGCCAGCAGAATGCGCGCGAGTTGCTCGACTGTTTTACCGGGGCAATAAATCGTCTCCGGTATGCCGGTCCGATCCTCACGCGAAAGGTCGAGGCGCGCGAATCCTAAATCCTTCGTTTTTTCACTCATACCGAGTACGGTGAAACAGCAATGATTAATCCAGAGGGACAAGTTCGTATTTACGGGTGCCCAGTCCCATCTCTTCCGCGTAGTCCAGTTGATGCAATCCCTCGCGTGTCTCGATGCGTTCCTTGAGGTCGTGCAATTCATCAGCCGGCAACTTGTAGAGTAAATCAATGCAAGCCTGATCCAGCGCCAGAATATCCGTGGATGCCAGGATGCCAATGTCCCGGGCGCGCGGCGGCTCCGCCTCGATTCCGGCACAGTCGCAGTCCACCGACATATTGCGCATCACATTGATGAAGACGATTTTTTTACCGAAATGATCCACGGTCGCTTTTGCAGATTCCACCATGTTCTCCATAAACGGCGATTTCGAGCAGGCCCACGTATTCCCCGACGTAGAACCATGCACCATCGCTTTACCCACCTTGCCGTCGGCGCAACCGATGGCTATGTTCTTGATGGAACCCCCGAAGCCGCCCATGGCGTGCCCCTTAAAGTGTGTGAGCACCACCATAGAGTCGTAGTTGAGGATGTTTTTGCCCATGCTCATCTCCTTGAAATGCTTGCCTCCCTTCACGGGAAGCATCACCGTGCCGTCCTCATCCATGATATCGACCGGACAGAAAGTCCAGCCGTTCACCTTAAGCGTCTGTCGATGTTTCTCCGTGGTATCACGCCCTCCTTCGTAGAGCGTATTAGTTTCAACCAAGGCGCTGTTCGGAATGCTCGCCTGGAGTTTTTTGACCATGGGAATGGGAATGATATTCGGTCCATGAGGTTCGCCGGAATGCCACTTGATAGCCACCTTACCGTCAATATTTCCTTTGATTTTCTCGTATACTTTCAGCAAACCGTCCGGCGAGAGATCCCTCGTGAAATATACTTTGGCAGCCGGATGACCGGACTCACTCTGTTGTGGCGCAGCATCCTGCGCCCCTAGAATTCCCGCGCTCGCTAATACACTCATAAGAAGAAGTTTTTTCATGTTGATTAAAGAATACATCAGGAGAAGCGTGCGTCCTCCCTACTTGCAATTATAACGGCTCATGCCGCTGGAGGTCAAGCCAAGGATCGTGGTAAACATCAGGAAATGCATTTGCCTATGTACGACGTACGACACGCACGACGGCCCCGTTGAGGGCGCACGCGCAGCGGGCGGTAAGTGCGGATGGACAACGTGCATGCGTTGCCCCGACAGGGGCGAACCGGCAATGGGGTGCCGGTGAGTCAATTTGGGGAAGTTCGCGCGCCGTGTGGCGCGGGGCGCTGGTTGTCATGATTTTTGATACGTATAGACAATAATATCAGTCAATAAGATCATTTTCTCTGTTGACCAACTTCTCTCAAATGTGTTTGCACCGGATAACGAGACATAAAACTTGCGACGAGAAGGATTATGGGCTATACTCGCTCCTGCATTTGCATGGCTGAGAGTAGCTCTATAACGCCCATGATGGACCAGTACCTGCGCATGAAGCAGAGACTGCCGGAGGATGTTTGGCTCTTTTTTCGATTGGGGGATTTTTATGAAATGTTTTTTGATGATGCCCTGGCGTGTTCTCAGGCTTTGGGACTCACACTGACCAAGAGACAGAGTATCCCGATGTGTGGGGTGCCGTATCATGCCGCGGAAGGCTACATCAGTAAAATCGTCAAGATGGGCAAACGCGTTGCCATTGCGGAGCAGATGACCGTGCCGGTACCCGGACGCCTTGTAGAGAGAGAAATCACCCGTATCATCTCGGCCGGCACATTGGCGGACATGAACCTGCTGAACGAGGCAGAGCACAATTACATCGCCGCCTGTTACCATGAAAAAAAGGTGTGGGGTCTGGCGTGCGTTGACCACAGTACCGGTGATTTCAGTGTAGCAGATTATGAGGAATACGAGGATATGGTTGAGGAGCTGGAGCGCTTGAACCCAACGGAATTGCTGGTAAGCGACGAACAGGCTGAGGAATTTTCTGCTCTGCCGGTGACCCAGAAATACGATGGTTACGCATTTTTGCCCGCCCTTGCACGTAGTAATTTAGAGACCCATTTCCGCGTACATTCGTTGGAAGGCTTTGGCTGTGCACACCTCACCGCATCGCTGTGTTCCGCTGCTGCAATCTTGCACTACCTCAAGAATCAGCTGAGGCGCAGCACGGAGCACCTGTGCCACCTCTCTTTGCTACCCACCAGACGCATCGTATTCATCGATACAGCGAGTCGACGAAACCTCGATCTCGTGGAGGCTCGCGGTGGTGCCAGAAACACCCTTCTGGGTGTGTTGGATAACACCTGCACACCAATGGGAGCAAGATTATTGCGGGATTGGATATTGCACCCCATTTGCGATCTCGTCGAACTACGGAGGAGGCAGGATATCATTGCAGCCATGCTGGCAGACACCTTCTTGATGAACAAACTCGGAGAGGCGCTCAAAGGTGTGCGGGATATGGAGCGGCTTTCATCGCGTCTCTCTCAGGGAGCAGGTAATGCGCGGGATTTACTGGGGCTCTCAATTTCACTGCAACGCCTGCCGAATGTGGCCGAACATGTGGCAACCCTGCAACAGCGAGAGGAGAAATACGGATCTCTCGCAGAAAAACTCGGTGAATTTTCCGAGTTGACAGACCTCCTCACCCGAGCATTGGTGGATGAACCACCGGTCACCCTCAAGGAGGGGGGAATGATCCGTGATGGCTATGATTCGCAGTTGGATGAGTTGCGCGAAGCCTCGCACCATGGCAAGGTATGGCTAACTGAGATGGAGGCTCGTGAGCGGCAGGCTACGGGAATCGATTCGCTGAAGATTCGATTTAACAATGTGTTTGGCTATTACATTGAAGTGACTAAGGCTCACTATTCCAAAGTACCGGAGCACTACCACCGCAAGCAGACGCTTGCCAACGCTGAACGCTATGTGACCGATGAGCTCAAAAAAATGGAAAGCACAATTCTGGGTGCTGATGAGCGCGCACGGCAGTTAGAGTACGAGATCTTCGGTCGGTTGAGGGCGGCGGTTGGCGCGAAGCTGGAGCAGATTCAGCGCAGCGCCTCGGCGTTAGCAGAACTTGACACTTTGCTCGGACTTGCAGAAACCGCCCGCCGCTACCGATATTGCCGCCCCGTGTTGGATCATTCCCGTGATCTCCATATCGTGAACGGTCGTCATCCTATCATCGAGCGGGCTCAGGAAGATGGCTCCTTTGTGCCGAATGACACCGAAATGAGTGAGGAGCAAAACCGGCTTATTCTGCTCACCGGACCAAATATGGCCGGCAAATCCACCTACATTCGTCAGGTGGCGCTCATTGTGCTGATGGCGCAAATAGGCGCTTACGTTCCTGCAGAAGAAGCGCGCATCGGTGTGGCAGATCGCATTTTTTGCCGTGTAGGCGCAAGCGATGATTTAGCGAGTGGACGCTCCACATTCATGGTGGAAATGAGTGAAACCGCACTCATTCTCAACAATGCCGGAGAGCGTTCTCTGGTTGTACTTGATGAGATCGGGCGCGGTACGGCGACCTACGACGGTCTCTCCATTGCCTGGGCGGTAGCGGAACACTTGCATGATGTCATCGGCGCACGGACTCTCTTCGCCACACACTACCACGAAATGGTGGACTTACAGGATACCCACCCTGCCATCGGGAATTGGCATGTGGAGGTGCGTGAATGGCGGGATGAAATCATCTTCCTGCGCAAAGTGCTTCCGGGACCGGCGGATAAATCTTACGGCATTCAGGTGGCGCGCCTTGCCGGACTGCCAAAGAGCATCATTGAACGAGCTAAACATATTCTGACCCATCTTGAAATGAGTGCTGGCATGCGCGAGCCGGAACCTGAGACCGCCAGGGAGGAACTTGCTTCTCCTGCAGCGAAAAAACGGCGGAGACGGCGACGTGAAGATCTTTCTTCTTCAAATTCCGACAATCTCCCCACACCAAATCCACCCGGAGACATGACCCAGCTCGATCTTTTCTCCGGGCTCGATCCCGGTCTCTGATTGGCCCTATACCCCCGGGGCAAACGCATTAGGAAATGCGTTTGCCTATGTGCGATTTGGAGAGTTCCCTGGAGCTACCGTCATGATGACCGCTTGTCGTCATGATTCTTGATGCGTACAAACGACAATATCAGTCAACAAGGGCATTTTCTCTGTTGATCGATTTTGCTCAGATGCGTTTGTCCTGCTCTACTACTTCTCCGAGGAGTTGATGCTACTTATATCTTTTCCTCTTTTCTTGAGCAAACGCAATATTTCACGATTGCTTTTCTGCACACGAGAGATGCACATTAATAGAACAATTGTTATCAGAACTAAGTAAGCAACCAATGCAATACAAACGAGCTGGATAGTTGATGTAACACTCCGAATACGGGGATTTTGCATCAGGCGCTCCACAATTACATCACTCAATTCGCGAGCATAAACGCGTCCCTCTTCCATGTAACGTTCTTTCACCGAATCCAGCGTCTGTTCGACGGCCTTCTTGAGTGATTGAGATAAACTGGTAACTGCATTATTGATGGGAGCAGAAGCAGTTTTTTTCTGTGCAGGCGCCACCTGTTGCTCGGAGACGGATTCATTATCCTGCTGTCCAACCGCCTCAATACCGACTTGCAAAAGCCCACGCAGCAGATTCTTGCCGGTCTCACTGTCTGCCAAGACCAGAGGTGGAAGCAGCAGAAGAATTGCTGCCAGAACTGCGGGGAAAATATGTCGCATCGTCTTCATCGTCGAGAAAACACCAATAAGGACTTAATAATGACCGCCGTGGGGACCATTTGCCCATTGCCACGCGGTCTCGACAATCTGCAGAGCGTCCTGATACTTGGGCACCCAACCAAGAATATCGCGAGCCTTCGTAGCGTCGGCGATGAGGTAGGGAGGATCTCCCTCTCGCCGCTCACCATAGGTCACCGGAGCTTTCTTGCCGGTGACTTTTTCTGCAGCATCGATAATTTCCTTCACAGAGAGCCCCTTGCCGGTTCCTAAATTAAAGCACTCGGTTTTTCCACCTTTCATGAGGTAATCCAGCGCACGCAGGTGTGCATCTGCCAGATCATCCACGTGCACATAATCGCGCACGCAGGTGCCGTCCGGCGTATCGTAATCGGTGCCGAACACGGTGATACCCGGTCGCTCGCCTTTAATTGCCTGCAAAATAACCGGGATGAGGTGCGTTTCCGGGTCGTGATCCTCGCCAATAGTGCCATCCCCAGCAGATCCGGAGGCATTAAAGTAACGCAGGAATACACTTTTGAGCCCATACGCCTTTTCGCAATCGCGACAAACTTTTTCAAGCATAAGCTTTGATCCTCCGTAGGGGTTGATGGGATCCTGCTTTTCTGTCTCAGGGATGGGCATCTGTGATGGCACACCATAAGTGGCGGCTGTAGAGGAAAACACAAACTTCCTAGTACCTGCAAGCAACATGGCACGCAAAAGAGTCAACGGTTTGGCGATGTTGTTCTCGTAATATTTCAACGGATCCTGCACCGATTCACCCACTTGAATAAACGCTGCAAAATGCACAACAGCATCAAATTTCTCTCGCACGAGCAAGGGATACACGATACTCGCATCTCCTAGATCGCCCTTGACGAGCTTTGCTCCGCTGCCTTCCACTGCAGCAGGATGCCCATAGATCATACTGTCAAGTACAGTGACTTCAGCGCCGGAACGAACGAGCTGGCGTACGGTATGAGAGCCGATGTAGCCGGCTCCTCCTGTTACAAGTATCTTCATATTTTTAGTTGGTTGTTTAGTAAAATCTGTTATAAGCTGGTAGTGTGCACTTCCAAGAGCATCGTTTCCAATTTCCGAATGTCTGCTGCGAAACGTCGAATTCCTTCCGCCGTTTTTTCCGTCGCCATAGCATCCTCATTCATCGCAAAACGGAAGCTCTTTTCATCCGTCGCAATACGTGGGATATCCATGTTCATTGCCGTCTCCGCCGAGAGCATGCACCGCACCTCCCCGCGCATCTCGGTCAACTCACGAAGCAAAGAAGGCGCAATCGTCAGCAAATCACAGCCGGCCAACGCCAAAATTTCACCCGTGTTGCGAAATGATGCCCCCATCACTTGCACCTCATAACCATACTTTTTGTAATAGCAGTATATTTTACGCACAGAAAGCACCCCGGGATCCGTTTCCGCATCCGCATAGCTCTCCCCTGTCGCTCTCTTGTACCAATCGAGAATGCGTCCCACAAACGGTGAAATCAACCGCACTCCCGCTTCTGCACATGCTACCGCCTGAACCACGCTGAAAAGAAGAGTGAGATTGCAATGAATGCCCTCCTTTTCCAGAGCCTTGGCAGCCTGAATCCCCTCCCATGTGGACGCAATTTTAATAAGTACGCGCTCGCGGTCAATCCCCGCCTGTTCGTACAGGCTGATCAGTCTTCTCGCACGCTCCACCGTACCTTCTGTATCAAATGACAAACGCGCATCTACCTCACTGGAGACACGCCCCGGTACGCGTTTGAGAATCTCCAATCCAAACGCCACAATGACACGGTCGATCAGCGCAGCACACAACGCTTCTCCCTGCAATGAACTCCCTCTCAATTCGTGCACAGCCCTCTGCGTTACTTCCCGGTACTCCTCCTCCTTTGCTGCAGCAAGGATGAGCGATGGATTGGTCGTCGCATCCTGCGGGCTGTATTCTTCTATCTGCCGGAAATCCCCGGTATCCGCCACAACTGTCGTGTAGCGTTTAAGTTGTTCCAAAAGTGTCTCTGCCATAACCTCCGTTTATCATACCAACCTTAAGGGGGAAGAGTCAAGACGCTTCCACGATGTTTTCGCTTCTCCTGAGAAAATCTTACTCTGCTCCTCTACAGAGCGCCCCGAACCAATCTCATTCATAATAAAGCGGCTCTGTCGTACTTGCCCCCTTAAAATCGAACGCCATAGACCAGCTCGCCGCCCTGCTCCCTCCCCTTCCCCACACACAGCAGAGGAGGGTAGCAAAAAAAGGGGGGGGGGAGACATAGGGCAGCTGCATTTGAGAGAAGTCAATCAACAGAGGAAATGCTCTTATTGACTGATATAACTGTTTATACGTATCAAAAATCATGACAACCAGCGCCCCGCGCCGCACGGCGCGCGAACTTCCCCAAATTGACTCACCGGCACCCCATTGCCGGTTCGCCCCTGTCGGGGCAACGCATGCGCGTTGTCCATCCGCACTTACCGCCCGCTGCGCGTGCGCCCTCATCGGGGCCGTCGTGCGTGTTGTACATCGTACATCGTACCTCGTACATAGGCGCTGCCAAGCGCCACCGTCGTACATCGCACATAGGCAAACGCATTTCCTAATGCGTTTGCCTTGGGGGAGGCACAATTGAGGGAAAAACAAACGAACGAAGAGAACATCAATGTCCACCGAGGGTGGTGATGTAGTACCCGGCGATGACGGCAGTACCGATGACACCCGCCACATTCGGTCCCATAGCGTGCATGAGCAGGAAGTTCGTTCGATCAGCCTGCTGACCCACATTGTGAGAAACACGCGCCGCCATAGGCACAGCTGACACACCGGCAGATCCAATGAGCGGGTTCACGGGGTGCTTGCTCCAGCCGGGGACAAGATTCATCAACTGTGCGCAAAGAAGACCGCACACCGTCGCCACAGCGAATGCCACAACACCGAGAGCAATGATTGATAAGGTTTCAAGTTGGAGGAAACGCCCGCCCTGCATCGTAAGCCCCACGGAGACGCCCAGGAGGATCGTAGTGATGTTCATGAGCTCATTCTGGGCGCAGGAAACAAGACGTTCCGTGACCTTGCATTCACGCAGGAAATTGCCCAGCATCAGCATACCCAGCAGTGGCGCCGCATCCGGGCAAATCAGAATCGTCAGAATCGTCACCACAAAACAGAAAAACAATTTCTCGCCGCGCGAGACTTGCCGCAAACTCTGCATCTTGATCTTGCGTTGCTTCTCCGTGGTGAACAACTTCATAAACGGAGGCTGAATGAGTGGGACGAGAGCCATGTACGTGTACGCCGCCACGGCGATGGCACCCAAAAGATGCGGGGCAAGTTTGCTGGCAAGGAAAATAGATGTGGGACCATCCGCCCCGCCGATGATGCCGATTGCCGAGGCTTCACCTTTGGAAAAGCCCAATGCCATAGCCGCAAGGAAGGTGAATGCCACACCTCCCTGTGCTGCGGCTCCAAGCAACAAAGCCTTCGGGGAAGCAAGCAACGGACCGAAATCCGTCAATGCACCCACCCCCATGAAGATGAGCGCCGGGAAAATTTCGCACTTGATACCTTGTCCCAAAAAGTCAAAGAGCCCCGAATTAAAGCCAATGATCATGAACTTTTTAGGGGTTTGTCCGGTAATTTTCACCGCCCCCTTCACAGGTTTGCCTTGCTCATCTACTAATGGCTCTACTTGCATTGGAGCCTTCATCGCCTCCTCGTACTTCACTTTTTCCTCCGGAGAAAGAGAGGTCGTGTCCTGCTTACCGGGCGAAGAATCTTTGTAGAGTGCCACCGTGCCCGAGATGAACCCCACATCATTGATGGTTGCAGTCTGTACCTTGTTGTCATCAGAAATGGAAACGACCTCCCGCTGAGCCTGGGTGATTACCATGCCGTTATCCGGTATATTGGCAATGAGGGCTCCAAACGCGATCGGTACCAGCAGCAGCGGCTCAAATTGCATCACTACTCCGAAGAAGAGCAAAACCAGCACCACGCCCCACATGACGTACATCTGCCAAGTCATGGAAAACAGTCCCATGCCCGAGATGAAATCAAAGAATGAACTGATAAATTCCTGCATAGCGAGAGAGAAGGAAGAGAAAACATGGAACAGCGCGAGACCGGCCGCTGTTCACACTGAAAAGCGAAGTCAGCCCATGTAAGCCAGTGGCTGTCCCTCGGCCACCGTGTCACCGGGCGCCACACAAAATGAATTCACCGTTCCGGCCTTCGGGGCGTAGATTACCGTGTTCATCTTCATGGCTTCCAGCGTAAGCACCTGATCGCCTTCCTTCACTACCGTACCGGGCTTCACGTCTAAGCTTACAACTTTGCCCGCAAGTGGACTCGGTATGGGCGTTCCGGAACCGGAGGCCGCAGAGGGAGCAGCGGGCGCCGCAACCGGTGCCGGAGCTGCAACCGGCGCCGAAACAGCTACAGGAGTGGGAACGACAGCAGGCACAGGAGCTGCCATCAGAGGCGCACTGCCCCCCACAGTTTCTACGGTGACATCGAAGGTTTGACCTGCTACGGTAATTCGGAGTTGTTTCATAATGAGTTTTGTGTTAGATTATAAAGAGATAAGGAGAAATTTTCAGAAGTGTTTTGGAAGGTGTGAATCCATGATGGCTGCACGCCCACTCTGCGCGTAACCGGAATCCACAGGCTGAATGGAAAGCACGCGTGCCTCAGAGCCAACGGTGTATTTGACCGCCGCAGCAATGACAGCGACAATTTCCGGTGTTATGGAAGTTGAAGCGGTGTTGTAGATTCCGGCAGCAAGCGCAGCCACGGCGGCGGGAGAAAGTTCTCCGGAAGGATTCGGTGCGGCAGCGGGGGTCGACACCGGAGTTTGAGCAGCGGCCAATGCAGTCTGCCTGGCTCGTCGCTTGTTTTCTACTCTCACCGCAACACTGCCGGAGATAGAAAGAATAATACTGAGCAAACCCAGACAACAGAACACCACCAACATCCCCGTGAGCTGGTAGCTTACAGCTTCAGCATCCAGATTACCGATAGCGGCTAAGAGTGAAAAATACGTTTGCATAGTTAAAATTATGAAAAATCAAAGGGGCATATTGCCATGTTTTTTGGCAGGGCGCGTCTCGCGCTTGCTGAGCAGTGTTCGTAAGGTGAAAGCTATCTTTGCCCGTGTCTGTGCAGGGTTAATCACTTCAGTCACCTGCCCTACTTGTGCAGCGACATAAGGATTGTAGAACGCTGCCGTGTATTCCCTCAACAACTCAGCACGACGTTTCTCGCGTGCTTCAGCGTCCTCAATACCCTTCAGCTCGCGCCCGTACAAGATCGGGATGGCTCCCTGCGCTCCCATCACAGCGATTTCCGCACAGGGCCAGGCAAACACAGCATCCGCGCCAAGATCCTTGCAACACATGGCAATATATGCGCCTCCGTAGGCCTTCCGCAAAATCATCGTCACTTTCGGTACAGTGGCAGAAGCGTAGGCAAAAATCATCTTAGCGCCGTGGCGAATGATTCCGCCCCGCTCCTGCTGCTTGCCGGGCAGGAACCCCGGCACGTCCACAAGATTGACAACCGGTATGTTAAAGGAATCGCAGCAGCGGATGAAGCGCGCCGCCTTATCAGAGGCGTCAATATCAAGGCAACCGGCCTTTACCGCAGGCTGATTCGCGATGATTCCCACCACCACGCCACAAATACGCGCAAACCCTACGATCACGTTCCCCGCAAATTGCGCATGCACCTCCATGAAGCTCCCTTCGTCCACCAAATGCTCAATCACTTTCCGCATGTCCAGCGGCGTAGCATTGTCCGCCGGAATGATGTCGTTCATCCCCTCGTCGTCTGCCACGTTCAACGGCACGGTCAAGTCATGTGGCGGATCTTGCGTGTTGTTAGACGGCAGATAAGTCAGCAGACGTTTTGCAATTTCAATGGCTTCTTCATCACTCCGCGCTACGAAATGCGCATTGCCCGAAACTGAGGCATGAACTGCAGCACTGCCGATCTCTTCCATCGTGCATTGTTCGAAAGTCACCTGCTCAATGACTTTCGGTCCGGTAATGTACATACCCGCTGCGCCACCCTGGCGGATGATAATAAAGTCGGTAAGTGCCGGAGAATACGCTGCTCCGCCCGCGCACGGACCGAGAATAAGTGAAATTTGCGGCACCACACCGGAGGCAGCCACGTTGTTGTAGAAAACATGTGCGAAGCCGGCAAGAGATTCTACACCTTCCTGCAGTCGCGCGCCGCCGGAATCATTGATTTGAATCATCGGTATGCCCGCTTTCATCGCATAACGCTGGGCGTCTTCGATCTTCAGTGCGTGCATGTAGCCAAGCGAACCACCCTGCGCCATGAAATCAGCCGAACTCGCCGCAACAGGCTTCCCATTCACAAGCCCTACCCCCACCACAATACCATCGGCCGGAATGTCCTTTTTGTCCAAACCAAAGTTGTGGCAGTGGTGTCGCGTATGCATCCCAAACTCCGTGAAAGAGTCATTGTCAAACAAAAAATTCAGCCTCTCCCGCGCCGTACAATCTCCGGCGGCGTGCCGTTTTTCAATCTTTTCCTCGCCGCCGGAAAGTATAATCCTACTGCGGCGTCTCTCAAGTTCCTCTATCAGTTTGGGGTCTATTGCCATAATCGATGATGGGATATGTCCAATTCCTCAATGCCGAATGACACCGGAAGCACACCCTCCGCGCTCCGATTGTACCATATCACCAAACACTTGAAAAGTAAAAACTCTGATCTGATCTCACAGAAAAATCGAGAGGGATAAGAGCGTTAGAGAAAGATGCATATTTCTCCCGTTGACAAAAACGTTCCACCCGCCGCGATACGGAGCAACGACGAACGAAGTTTCTTGTTTTCCGTAAACTCCAAATAAATGTTGTCGTGTTCCCAGGTGGAAATCAGAAGCCCATACGAACTTTCAGCACGTCATTCCATCAGGGCAAACGCATTTGAGGAGAAGTTAATCAACAGAGGAATACCCTTATTGATTGATATGATCGTTTATTCGCATCAAAGATCACGACAACCGGCGCCCTCGCCACACCCGCGCGCAAGCGCGGGAATTTCTAAATCGTACCTCGTACTTCGTCCATAGGCGGCGTTCCTCGTAAATCGTACATAGGCAAACGCATTTCCTAATGCGTTTGCCCCGTTAAGTTAGCAACGATGGTTGACAGAACACTTGTGACTTGATAGACTGGGGAGGCCATCGCGAAGGCACTCACAGAAATTGTAGCACACTCCCCCGCTTTTGCGCAGGAGCTTGGTAAGCTTCGTGCCTCCGAATCGGCGAAAAAACCACTTATTTTTCCATCGACCTGTCCTGCTGCCTATGCCTTTCTTGTGGGACTGATTGCAAATGATCTCAACAGGCTGGAGCAAGGTCCGCAGCAGTTGTGGGTGGTGGCAGATTCTCAGCCGATTCAGGAACGCATTGCCACAGAAATAAAATTGTGGACTCCCATGCCCTACGTTTATGTGCCTCGGCGGGAATTGAGAACGAAGCAAAGCGTACCGGATCCCGACAATTCCGCGGAGAGATTGGAAGCTCTCTACACTATCTCCCGTGAACCGGAAAAAAGTCGAATAATCATTGTATCCGCCGAGAGTCTGGCAGATCAAGTTCCTCTCTTTTCCACGAGGGAACAGAACGTGGTGGGTCTGCATGTGGGAATGGACAATCTGCCACCGGAAGAATTGATCGAGCTTCTTGAAATGTACGGTTTTGAGCGAAGCGATCATGTGGTAGAACGCAACCAATGGAGTCGGCGGGGCGGTATCATTGATGTTTTTGCCATTCAAAGCAGCAATCCTCTGCGTATTGAATACTTTGGTAATGAGATCGAAAGCATGCGTGAATTTGATGTGGATTCTCAGCTTTCAATCAGGAGGGTTGAATCAGCTGATCTCCTGCTCAGCGAACCGGAAGAGCATATTCTTCTGCGCGATTTAATCTTACCGCAACACCACGTTATAGCGCTTCCTGGCAGCGGAATAGAAGGTGATATTATCGTGCACGAGATTCCACCTCTTGCGAATGAATCGCTACCTCCGGAAATACGCCGAAACATCGATGATGATTCCCTGAGTTTTGTTCCAACTCCACTTGGAACCTTTGACACCGGGGATTTTGTGATGCAGGAAGCGCGCCGACAATTTGTACGCACTAACCTCCTGCGCTGGCGACAAGAAAAACAACGGATCGTGATGTTCTTTCCTCACGAAAGCGAGCAAAAACGCTTTGAAGAAATTTGTGGGGAGGATACAGCATGGAATGCTGTTCAGGCTCGCATTGGAGAACTTCCGAACGGATTCAGTGTACCATCCGCAAAGCTTGTTGTATTGAGTTCCACGGAGCTTTTCGGTCGACGCAGTGCGACCATACGCAGTTCCAGAAGTTCAATTCGGGCAGTCCGACTTCGCTCCATGCAGAATCAAGTTCCTCTGCAGGAAATTCAACCGGGCGATTTTGTCATTCACGCGGCTCATGGACTGGCAAAGTTCATCGGCATTGTCCGCAACGAAGAAAACGGAGAAGAGGAATTGCACTTGCAATACGCAGACAATGTCCTGTTGCGTATTCCCATCCGCCAGGCATACCTCATTTCAAAATATGTCGGGCTGAATGGGAAGCAGCCAAAACTCAATAAACTCGGGGATGCACGCTGGCAGAGGGCATGTCGTGCTGCGCAAAAAGCCGTTGAGGATTATGCAGCGCAGCTGCTGGAGGTACAAGCTCAGAGAGAGAGTAGTACACGCACACCTCATCCACCGGATACAGCATGGATGAAGCAGTTTGAATCTTCTTTTCCGTTTCAGGAAACTCCGGACCAATTGGAAGCTATACGCCGCACGAAACAGGATATGGAGGCACCGACTCCTATGGATCGCCTGATATGCGGCGATGTAGGTTTCGGGAAGACGGAAGTAGCTCTGCGCGCCGTGTTCAAATGCGTGACGGGAGGTCATCAGGCAGCTGTTCTGGCACCCACAACGGTGCTGGCTGATCAGCATTATCACACCTTCCGCGAGCGCATGAGTGAATACCCCATACGTATTGAACTTCTGAGTCGATTAACCTCGGTAAAAAAAGCAACACAAATTATCGCCGGACTGATAAGCGGAGAGGTAGATGTGGTCATTGGAACGCATCGATTACTCTCAAAAAGCATTTCATTCAAGCAATTGGGTCTTGTTGTCGTCGATGAGGAACAGCGTTTTGGAGTTCTTCATAAGGAGCAATTCAAACGAAAGTTTCGTATGGTGGATATGTTGACTCTTTCTGCCACACCTATACCTCGCACATTGTACGTAGCGCTTATGGGTGCCAGAGATATGAGCATCATCAATACTGCACCACCTGCGCGACTCCCTGTCCAGACAACGGTGTGCCTTTATGACGAAGAATTAATACAAAAAGCCATTGAAAATGAGCTGACTCGTGGCGGACAGGTATTTTTCCTCCATAATCGGATTCAGAGTATTGATTTAATGGCACGAAAAATTCATCATCTCGTACCTCGAGCACGCATTGCGACTGCACATGGGCAAATGGGCAAAGAAGAGTTGGAAATCATTATGCGAGATTTTGTGCAGGGTAAGGCTGATGTGTTGCTCTGCACATCCATTATCGAAAGCGGTATTGACATCCCGAACGCCAATACCATGATTATTAATCGAGCCGATCGCTTTGGCCTGGCAGATCTGTACCAGCTGCGTGGACGGGTCGGACGCAGTGCCCAGCGTGCTTACGCTTTTCTTTTATTGCCACCAAATGAACTCTGCACCGGAGACGCTCAAAAACGCGTCGCCGCCATCAAGCAGTATACAGCTCTCGGAAGTGGATTTAAAATCGCCATGCGGGATCTCGAAATTCGTGGCGCCGGCAATCTTCTCGGTACTCAACAGAGTGGTCATATAGCCGCTATTGGATTTGACCTCTACTGCCAACTTTTACGGCAAAGTATTGAAAGGTTGCGTGGCATCAATCCCACGAAGAGGATCGACACCCAGGTAAAGGCTGATTTCTTGTGCATGAGCGAAGCTCTGCAGACAGAGAAAGAGAATGATCATGCAATTATCGGCGCCTTTATTCCTTCCTCTTATGTGAATTCAACGCGGGCAAGAATGGCATGTTACTCACTCCTCGCCCAGACAAATAATTTATCAGACATTGATGAATTAGAGCGAAATTGGCGCGATCAATACGGTGCATTGCCTCAAGAGGCAAACAATCTCTTAAACGTTCAGAAAATCAAAATCACAGCGTCTCAGAAACGTATTGCTCTTGTAGAGATCAGGGGTCAGCGCCTCATGCTCACGAGAAACAACGATTACATACTGTTTCTGAATCGCTTTCCACAACTTCAAAAAAAAGATCCCTCCGAGAAATTGCTCGAAGCGCGCCAAATGATCGCCGCCCTATGATTTCGATAAAAGACCGCGTATAATGAAATCCTCGCCGCAACGGCGAGTTTGGGTATCACTGAGGATTTTTTCAACCCTCAAATCAGAACCGGAAAGCAACAAGTTATCTCCACCGCCTATGTAAGGAGAAACGATCTGTACCCATTCCTGAACAAGATCACGCTCCAACCACTCACGCAAAAGATGCCCGCCGCATTCCAATAAAAGCGTTACAATCCCGTATTTTTTGTATAATTCACGCAGGACTCCCTGAAAATCTTCCACAGCCTCGTACACCAGGGTGCGATTTGAATGCTTGTCTGAAAAAATCTTAGCATCGGATGGTAAATGCCGGGCACTACGCGTAAAAACAATACGCCAGGGCTGTTCCTTACCATCAGGTATCTCAATGCCGCATCGAATCGTTAACTCCGGATTGTCTGTTCTCACCGTCTGCCCTCCGACGAGAATCGCATCACTTCTCAATCTGAGTCGGTGAGTATATTTTCTCGCCTTTTCCCCACTGATCCGATGCTCACCCCCTGCCCTCACTATTCTCCCATCCAACGTGGCAGCAATTTTAGCAATCACCCATGGACATCCGGTGCACACCGTATGTATCCAAGGCCGTAAAAACGCCCTGCAAGCCTCCTCTTCCACCCCTCCTTTAACCTCGACCCCTGCCGATTGTAAAACAGCGTCTGCGCGGCCTCTATGGCGTTCGTCAGGATCGACCATCCCATAGATCACCCGACTGATGCCAGCATCGATAATTCCCTGAGTACACGGTGGAGTTTTCCCATAGCTTGAACAAGGTTCCAGTGTAACATAAATCGTTGATCCCTTGAGTTCATTGGCATGACCCTTTTCCACTGCATCTGCCAATGCCATGCGCTCCGCATGAGGCTCTCCTGCCCTGTGATGATACCCGCTTCCCAAAAGACGATCATCCTTGTAAATTACCGCACCGACAGGTGGGTTGGGACTGGTCAATCCGAAACCGCGTTGTGCTAATTCCAGGGCTTGCAATATACGTGCTCGATCCTGAGACGCCTGTGCATTATCCATTCGGAAAGACGATTCCATGAGTAAAGGGGGTAGTAGATTAAAATAAAAGAAATTCTTTTTATCTCTTCTTCTTATGGTGAAAAGAGTAAGTTAATATCTCTTTTCTTTGATTTATAATCAATGATTTATGATAGAAATCAGTTGAAAATATGCTGTGGATAACTATGGAATGCATATTTCTTTTCCCTTTAATTTGTGTTCTCTCCCCACTTATTCATATCTTTATTCACAACTTATCTGAATAAATCTACTATTGCCTTATACTTAATTATTTTGATTGAATTCATAGAAGAACACAAAGGGAGCCATCAGGGGTATAGCAGCATTGTAAAGAAGGGTACCAGGAACATCAACTACGATAAAGTCAAGTTTTCCAAGCAAGAAATTGAGAGGTTGTTTCTTTTGTGGAATACGGCTTTCCTCCATTTGGAAGTTTTTTTCCGAAAGCTCTGCACGTATCGAATAGCTCTGCTTGTTTCTGAGGGATTTTTTCCATGGACCCGGTACCTTCGCTATTTCCTGCGCCAATCCCTCCATATCAAAGAATCCATTTGGAGTTTGGAGTACATCAGCTACATAGGAAGTTATGGGGTGATATTCCATCTCGCCGCTCCACTTTGTTTGCTTAAAAAATGGGTAGCCCTTCTTCTCCCGAAAAATTGAATCGTGTACGATAGGATATCTCAGGTGAAATCGAGCTGCCTGTGCCCCGATATACCACCTCCCTTCGCTCTTCACAAGCTCCATGTTTTGTCCATCCAAAACATGCCCGGTGTAATAACTCCCCATTTCTTCCACGTTCTTGTGGGTTTGCACGTATGCACATGAATTGAACAACATAACCAAAGCAACGATACCCACTCTGAGAACTTTTCTCCCCATACCATCAGGGTACATTTATACTCCTCCTTTGTCAAGTTTTCCAAAAAGACTATTAACGGAAAAACACGCATGCCCCAATAAAAATTTCTCCGAGCTTATTCAACCTATTCCCCCATGCGTTTTCAACAGACAACGGAAGTAAGCCCGACAAGACGGCAAACTTCGCAAAGTTCGCGCGTAAGCGCGGGAACTCTCCAAATCGTCCATCGTACGTCGTAATCTCCTGTTGCGGGTCTCATAAATTTTGTCCTCTGTACTCTTGTCTTGTATGACTTCTATCATGTCTCGAAAGCCTATGAATATTAGTGTCTAACATATTGATAGACAATGATTAATTATTAGATTGAGGCATCTTGACAAATCGAATTTGTTACGGGTACAATCTGCGTAACCTTGACTGCAATAGGTTTTGCAGCTCACGGACAAAAACAACAAGAAAAAATAACCATGAAAAAAGCATTGTTCGCTTTGGCTGCCCTCGCCATGCCCGCCATGGCCGGCACATATACTGTTGTAGAACCTGCTAATCCCTATTCCATGGAATTGGCCGTGGGCTATAACTTCGCCGCTCGCGATATCATTAAAGCCGATGGATTTGATACACCACGTGTCGACACACTTGGTGTTGATCTCACCGGTGTGTACAAGGTTGACGATCATTCTTCGTTTAATCTTCGCTTCGGTTTCGCGACAGGATCTGATTCTGAAACCTATTTCGATAGTACTAAACTTGATGCCCGTATGAATAATTTTTACCTCATGCCGGGTTATCGTTATACCCATCGCATGGGTGAATACACGTCAGGTTTTATCGGTGTCAATGCCGGTGTCATCAATGAGAGTGTTAAAATTAAAACGTTCGATGACGTCGATGGTCGTCAGCGCTATCATGGATCAGAATATGGCTTCGCCTATTCTGCTGAAGCCGGTTTACGCTTTGACCTGACTCGTCATTTCGATCTGTATGTCGCTTACCAGTTCTTCGGATCAACGGCTGAACCGAGCATTGGCGGCGATGATGGAATTGGTACGCGCTCTCAACTTTTCCATTGTGTACGCCTTGGTGTGTGTCTTGATTTCTAATTTGCCTGTCATATTCTGATACCCCTGTCATTTCTAAGGCAGAAAACAACGCCCATCCCGTTCTCTTATTCTTTCTTTGTTTCCTCACTGATGAGGATCGAAAAAAGAATAGCCTGCGGGATGGGTTTTCTTGTATGACTATTTTGTTCCACGTGAAACAAATTCACATCCTCTCCGGAAGAGTGATGCCAAGCAGTCCCATTCCTTTTTTGAGGACACGAGCAGTGAGGGCACAGAGAATGAGACGGCTTTCACGTTCGAATCCTTCGCTGCGAAGAACGGGACAAGCCTCGTAGAAACTATGGAACGAACGTGCAAGATCATAGAGATAAGCAGCAAGAAGATTTGGACGGCAATCATCAAGAATAGCCGGTACGACTTCTGCGAAGCGCACTAGGAGTCTTGCAAGTTGTATTTCAGACTCATGTTTCAAAATTGGTGCTTTCTCTGATTGAATTGATTCAAAGTCTGTGTTTGTTTTACGGAAAATGGAACAAACACGTACGAAGGAATTTTGTAGATAGGGAGCCGTATCTCCGGTAAGTGCAAGCATCTTATCCCAATCGAAGATGTAGTCACTCAGACGATTTTGGGAAAGCTCAGCGAATTTGATAGCGCCTATACCGACGGCCTGAGCAATGTTTTTCTTTTCTTCTTCGGGAAGGGTTGGATTTTTCTCATGTACGACACGACTTGCACGTTCAATTGCCTCATCAATGACATCCTGAAGACTCACTGTTTCACCGTCGCGAGTCTTGAATGGGCGGCGATCCTTACCAAGAATGGAACCGAAAGCAACATGGCGGAAATCACCGGTAACACCACGCATGCGCTCAATATCAAAAATTTGTTTGAAGTGTTTATCCTGGGCGGCGCCGACAACGTACCAAATGGCATCGGCATGGAAGTGATTGATGCGATAATCGAGGGTAGCAAGATCTGTGGTAGCATACAAAAAACCTCCATCAGCCTTACGGATGATAGCCGGAACGGGAAGCCATTGACCATTTTTTGAGACAAGGAAGGGATCCTGTTGCGGATCGTGAAAACCGTCGGAAAAGACACATATCGCGCCATCACTTTCACGGGCAATGCCACGTTCCATGAGGTTTTGAACAAGTGGCGAGAGAGCATCATTATAGAAACTTTCGCCAAGCCAGTAATCGAAGTGAATATCGAGGCGCTTGTAGATTTTTTCGAGCCCAACTTTAGTGAGTTGAATACATTGCTTCCAGATTTCAAGATTTTCTGAATCACCGCTCTGGAGTTTGACAAGTTCATCCTTGCATTCTTTAAGAACAGAGGGTTGCTCTTTGCAAAGAGTATTCACGTTCTTGTAAACTTCGAGCAAGGTAGCGATGGGATCTTTTTGAAGTAACTCCGGATTCAATTTATTTTTCCAGCCCCAGAGAATCATACCAAACTGTGTGCCCCAATCGCCGATGTGATTGTCGGTGATCACCTTGTTCCCCATGAAACGCGCAATGCGAGCGAGAGTATCGCCAATGATGGTTGAACGAATGTGACCAACATGCATGGGTTTCGCGACATTCGGTGCGGAGAAATCAATAATGATTGTCTTAGGATTGCTTGTTGCAACGACACCTAATCGTGGATCGCCGAGCATTGAAAAAAGCGTTTGTGCAAAGAAAGATGGACGTACGCGAAAATTAATAAAGCCGGGACCTGCTATCTCAGTTTCAGCTTCCGGAAGTTCGCCGAGACCTTGAAGAATATCCTCCGCAAGCGCCCTTGGATTTTTCTTAAGTTGACGTGCTAGTACCATGGCAGCGTTACTCTGGTAGTCTCCATAACGAAGATCCTGGGCAATCTCAACATTTATTTTGCATGCACACGACAAATTATCACCGAGCAGATTTTTCAAAGCAGTCTGCAGATGTTGGGAAAGTGTTTCTTTGATGGTCATGATACTCGCTAACGTATAATGGAGCAGTCTTTATACACGTTGGAGTATGATTTGTCAATCCCGGCAAAAAGAGACTCGAATCCCGCCATTTCAGCGAAATCCGAGCCGCTAATGAATAAAACTGTGCCACTGCACCGTCAGCGGTGAGGAAGCCACGTTCCCATAGTTCAGGTGGGTGCGAAGCCGGGTTCGCCTGAGGTATCCATAAAGGACGGAACATGAAACCCTGAGCTTTAATGCCCCTTGTTAATTTATAACGGTCCGGGCCTGTGTACCGCGTGTCACGAGAACAGCAGCGAGAGTACTGTAGCATGTTGAGGGGATCATTACAAGATAAAAAACTCTTGTTATCTATTTTTTGGGGAATGATGAGTTTGCAGTCCACACGACATCATATGCTGGATGCAGGGGGCGTATGGATGCAGGGAATTCCTTTGCTAAATGCAGCAGGAAGGGGAGGAGAGGTCCCGAAGCTTCTCGGATGAGCCTTTCCCGTGTTTCGTTGTTTTGAAAAGCAGGGCAGTCTCGATAAATCGCAATGCAGAGGGAGCCGTCTTCTGTGTTCATGAGTCGTAATGGCCAAATACGGCATTCTATGGGTCGATTTTGGCGCGACAGCGTACAACCTGCACCGTGATCAAGGAGAGGGCAGGGGGCGCAGGTGTCTTGCAGGGAATCTTCATCATATTGTAACGCGAAGGTATACGAACCATTCTTACGGTGAGTGAGGGGAATACCTCGCGTGCGAAAAAAATTCACCTGTTCGGGTGTGAGAGAAGGTGTCTCCCACTGAGAAGCTCGTGTAAATTGACAACAGAGACGACAAGCAGCACATTGATCCGGGGTAATGATGTGGGAGATCATGGGTGTGAATTTTCAGACGGGGCAGGGCAGGGGATAGCACTGTATTTCTCCAAAATGAGTTCCGGATGGTATGAGAGCTTGGCTTGTCGTAGTCCCGGATGATTCAAATCTTCCTCACGATTGATGAAGAGACAACTTTCCGGAAGCAATCGGGCAGTTTCGCGGTTCACGAAGGGATAGGCACGGCGATACTCCGGTAAGCATTTTTCAAAATGGATATCCGCTACCGTGGGATTGATGAAAGATCCGATGGACATTCCGACCGGTTCTTCTTGTACGTATACCACGCCGCCAAAAAGATTCAGGCTATCGGCATTGTCAAGAGCTTCGTATATTGCAGCGATTTCTTGCCGAAGAATTGATGATTGGTTGTCCGCTTTGTTTAGCCATGCTTCTGCTACCGCGACAGCATCTGCTGTTGTTGCCGGTGAAAGGGGAAGAAAGCGATGTGTCGGAAACATGCTTTCAAATTGTGCGATATGATTGCGCTTGGCATGGAAACGGGATCCGGGCAATTCGGCAAGCTGAACACGGGTGTACAGATAATCTGAATTCCCACGATCACTCGCGAATGAGAATCTTTCGGGCATATATCGACGAAGAATTTCACATTGTTCCGATGTGAGAAGGCAAAAGCACAGAGGTCGTTTGCGAGATATTGCATCGCTTTGCAAAAGTTCCAACGCTTCTTCTACATTGCCACGTCCACAGGGAAATGCATAGCCCTGCAAACGCTCATTCTGTTCAAAGTGTCGAAAGAGCCATGAACCATGAACCGCTACCGTAGTGTGGTACTTACGATGCAGCAGAAAGATATTCGCCGGGGCGCAGTCACTCCCCCTGCACGAGCCGGGAATGAGCTGTCTCAGAAAGGGAAGATCGGCGGCTGTCGGCGGGGCAAAGTGAAGCGGTGAAGACACTTCATTCTGCGTGCCGATTGTACTCATAATATCACCTTTAGTACTTGTAATCGACGTAGAATTGAAATTGACCGGAACGATCAACTGCGTTGTTTTTGACAAAGGGAATAGCATAGTCTACCGCCATCGGTCCCATACCCGGCAGGTTGATGCGTAGCCCGATACCGTAGTCAGCACAGAAATCCTTCGGCTGGAAACTGAATGAATCTTCATGCACAAAACCGGCATCCACGAAGAAGGCAAACCGCACTGTTTCCACAACCGGGATGCTCACCTCAGCTTGGATATACGCTGAGGATTTTCCTCCCATTGTTTCATCGCCGGACCATGACTCATCGATCATACCAACATCACGGAAACGAAAACCACGAAGGTTGCCGGGTCCGCCCAAGTAGCAACGCTCGAAAATTGGTACGGTTTCTTCGCTTTTGAGCGTGTCAATCGTCTCAAGTCCGAGGTGCAGGCTGAAAATCGAGTCCCAGATGGAATTGTGGTAGATAGAGGCTTCGATACCGGTGCTGTAAGTTTCCACTGTGCTGCCGGGCCCGCTGTATGAAGCGTACACCTCAAAATGCCCGCCCTGGCGTGGGGTAACAAGAGCATCCCGGGTGTCGTAGAGCCAGGAAATCTTCAGATTGCTGCGTGTGAAATCCCCGCAATTAAGGATGAAGAATGGTGGAGCCATGCCTTGTACATCCAAAATGTAATTTTCAATGCGGTATTCCAGCCGCACCAATTGTTGATCATTGAGAGCGCGACTGAGGGAAATCGCGTAACCGTAGTTTTTCTGCGTGTAATAGTCGCTCAAGTAAGAAGAATTGGAGAAATAGACCTCATTACCCAATGAAAGCTTGCGATCCAGGAACCACGGCTCCACGAGGCTGATATGAGCACTCTGGTTCTCAAAGCCAAGCTTGCCTTGCACGGTAAGACGCTGTCCGCCGCCTACGAACGAGCCTTTGCCAAAAAGACCACGGATGTCGAAGTTTGACTGCGTGGCGTTGGCGTACAGATACACGCTCTCCACAGATGACACCGCTACGCCCAGGGAAAGCGTGCCGGTCATGCGTTCACGCACGTTGATATTGATGTCACGGTAACCCGGAATGTCTGAAAGAGCAGGGGAGACATCTACACCGTCGAAGTAACCGAGGTTATTGAGCCGTTTTTTTGCTGTTTCCAAATCTACTGAATTGAAGAATTGCCCCGGCTTGAGAGGCAACTCACGGAGAATGACGTGTTGTTTCGTCTTGGTATTGCCGCGTACATGGATGCGCCCAACGGCATACGGATTTCCCTCAGTGATGTCGTAACGAATATCGATGAGATGTGTTCCATCCTTCTCGATGCCCACCTCGTCAATGTCCGGTCTCACATCTGCATCCGCGTACCCCTTTGCCCCGTAGTAACGGCGAATCATCGTGGTGTCGTCAGACACTTTTTGCAGGGAGTAGATGTCCCCATTCAGCATGCTTAATCCGGGTTCTAACTGCTTGCTGGTGTACACGGTATTACCCTTGAAGCTGACGTTGCGCACACGGTAGCGGGGACCTTCGTAAATGTGAACGCGCATTTTGATGTTCTGCGGTCCTGTAATTTTTCCTTTGTCGGTGTATTCTACTTTGGTAATCGCGGCGCGCAGGTACCCGTAGTTGCGGTAGTGACGCAAAATCTCTTGCATGTCGTCTTCAACCTGTTCGCGCTTCACGATACCGGAATCATTGATCCAATGGAGGAAGTCGCGCTGCTTGGTCTTCATGATTTGCCGCAATTGTTGCGAATCGAATTGATGATTCCCCACAAAGCTGATGTGGCGCAGTCGTACCTCACGCCCCTCTTTGATGTCGAAGATTACATCCTGGTATCCCGCACGCGCCGTTGGTGTATGTCGCCAGCCGACCTTCACATCCGGGTATCCGGCATCCTGGTACATGCGGATGATCTCCGCACGCGCTTGCGCCAGATCATGGTCATTGATGGTATGGCTGGAAACCAGTTTTGTTGCTTCACGCAATTCCTTGCTGGTGAATCGTCTGTTTCCTGTGAATCCCGCGCCTCCGATGAGCCCGGATGGTTCCACTACGAAGGTTACTCGCACAGCATGATTGCCGACAGGTGTTGCCACCACGCGCGCGTCGTTCCCCACAAGTCCCTTTTGCAGCAGACGTTCCAGGTCGTCATTGATGCGTTGTGTAGAGTAAATACCACCCCTGGAAGTCTGAATCACGTCCAGCAGGCGCTGATTCGGAACAGATGCCCTCCCCTTCGCGTAGCGAATGCTGACCTCTGCCACGCGCCAACCATCATAGTTCCCTTGTTGTCCCATGATGCCCAACCCCGTTTGCTCACCCAGTTCGCGCATAACTGTGCTGTCATCCACCATTCGGGCATCCTGGGCGCGGTTGATCAGATGTGTTTGCGGCACAGCTTGCTGCGCTTGTTCCTGCTGTTGAGGTGTTGTCGATTGTTCCACTGTTGCTTGGGGAGCATCTGTCGTTGGCTCATCAGAGCGCACCTGAAGGCTGGTAGTAGATGAAGAAGAGCTGCCGTTCGTTTGTTCGGCGGTATCCTGTAACATGGCGTCCAGGAAAGGATCATTGGTCGCCTCTTGTGCCGCTCTCATCGGCAAAGTAAGGACAATGGAAAGTAGCGCGAGCCCAGTGTATGGGCGCAGTTGGCAAACGTTCATACCCCGTCATCTTGCCCTATGTGTTACCTGAGGTCAAGTTATTATCTGGTCATTTTTACGCAGGTTGCTTCAGTGAACTATTGAAACTCTCTGAAAATTTCCACGAAAAATTGTGTGTTTCAGCACACATGTCCCAATAAAAATTTCTCCGAGCTCATTCAACCCATTTCCCCATGCGTTTGCAACAGACAACGGAAGTAAGCCTGACAAGATGTCAAAGCTTTGATGATTAGGCATAGCAGTAGACCCGGCATAGCGTAACAGCAGATGCTTTCCTCCTATCAACGCATCATCATTTCAAAAATTCCGCTACGCACCTGCTTCGCCACACTCGCGCGCAAGCGCGGGAACTCTCCAAATCGTACATCGTACATCGTACCTCGTAAATAACCAACAACTTATGCTTCATGATGTGCCGTTAATTACCTATTGAGGGTGCTTTTTCTTGGGACGAATGTGGTGTTTCAGCTTGCAAATCTTGCTAAAGGTGCGAAAATGGCGGTAATGAGTGAGGATGCGCATCAGACTGATCGGTCATGTCATAAGGTACCCGGTGTGTTTGATTGGGAGGTGGTTCGTACGGCGTTGCAGGCGGCCGAGGAAGGCGTGTACTGTTGGGATATAGTGAATGATAGGATATATTACACGGAGCAATGCCTGCGTATGATGGGTTGCTGTGTGAGTGAGATTGCTCCAAATATCTTCACGGAATCTGTAGGAACAATTCACGATGAAGATTGTGCTTTTTTTCGGAACACCGTACAGAAATACCTGAATAACCCGGCTATTTCGCCGCTCCGGGTGGAGGTGCGATTGTTGAATCAGCGTACGCGCGGCTGGAAGTGGATTCGTGTGAATGGCCTACTCCAGCGTGGGGCAGATAAGAAACCCGTACGTCTCGTCGGAGTCTGGGTCGATATTACGCGGCGTAAGATGGGAGACCTGCATGCGATGGAAGATCGCGATCTCTTCCGTACGCTCATCAATTACCTGCCGGATAATATCTATTTCAAAAATCGTGAGTCGCGTTTTGTACTGGCGAATGACGCCACAGCGCGTAAGATGGGTGTGCCGACACCCTCTGATCTCATCGGTTGTCGGGATACGAACTTTTTCTCGGATGATACAACGAATGTCGCCCGCCGCGAGGAGCTGGAAATCATGAGCAGCGGCATTCCTATTACCAATCGTATCCATCGGGAGCATTGGAAGGATGGTCAATCCTCATGGTGTCGCCTCTCAAAGTTTCCCTGGTATGCCTCGAATGGCGATATCAAAGGCATTGTCGGCATATCTTCGGATGTCACGGAAATGGTGGAAACACAAAACCGTCTCCAAACTCTTGCCCAGAGTTTAGATCGTCGCAACCGTGCTCTTGAAAAGGAGTTGACACTCGCTCGCCAGGTACAGCAGGCACTGCAGCCGGAAAAGATTCCGCCGCGCACGTGGTGCAGTGCGGATGGTTCTGTAGAACGCCGCGCCATTTTCCACCATATTTACCGGCAGAGTGTTGGAGTTTCCGGGGATTGTTTCCATATCTTCCCTGTTGGCAGAGCAGGGGTGGGCATGTTGCTGTGTGATGTGATGGGACACGACGTGCGCGCGGCGCTGATAGCTTCCGTATTGCGTGGTTTGATGGAGCAGGTGGGCAATTTGGCTGATACGCCGGCGCTCCTTCTCTCTGCGCTTAATCGGCATCTCTGTGCCATCTTTAGTAAGGCCGGCATTACTATGTTTGCCACGGCGTGTTTTTTGTACATCGATCTGGAAAAACGTCGTGTTACTCTGTCCAGCGCGGGACACCCGGCTCCTATCGTGCTACCGCGAAGCGGATCAGCTTTTACTCCGTTGCTACCGCGTTCTCCCGCTCTCGGGCTCATGGAAAATGCGACATATCGCGATTACGAATTACGCCCGGAAGAGGGTATGAAAATCATGCTTTACACGGATGGTCTCACCGAAGCATCGAGATCAGATGGCGAAGAGTTTGGTGCTGAGCGCGTGTTGGCGTGCTTGAACGAATCATCCTGTGACAATGTGCGCAATATGCTCGAGTGTGCCTTAACCGGCATGCGCAAGTTCATCGGTTCAGAAGATTCCGATGATGACCTCTGTCTTCTTGGTGTGGAATTGGAATGATCTGCTTCTTTCGGGACAGATGTATTAGCGCTCTGGGAGCATACGCAAGGCAAACGCATTTGAGGAGAAGTTAATCAACAGAGCAAATGCCCTCATTGACTGGTATGATCGTTTATTCGCATCAAAAATCATAACAACAAGCACTCTCCGCCACCCTCGCGCGCTTCGCGCGGGAACTCCCCAGATCTTACATCGTCCATCGTACACTATTAACCCGAGGTGGTATAATCTGAGAAGTGAGAGGGAAAACCTCAACGGAATTCCTCGAC
>CANQJI010000018.1 GCA_947624205.1 uncultured Akkermansia sp.
CTCGGAACTCCGTTGCCATCGTCCAACGTCAAGGAGCCGTTGGTGAACCATACTTCTATTTGCACCTTCCCATCCTCAGCGCCACTGAATATGCCATCGACAAATTTACCGTCAAAATTGAGCGTTATCTTTGCACCCGATTCCAATTTGACCGTCCCGTCGTTGTCCTCGAACTCAATGAGAGCCCCGTAACCTTCAGGCGCTTCACCGCCTCTCGTTTTAAGATATGCACTGCCGGTACCCACCGTGATGGAGTTTGTACCAACATTTCCGAGGGTGAGCGTTGAGCCCGCTTTCAGTCCCGTGATTCGAGTGTTCGCGCCCCCTATGCGGAAGCCATTCCTTGTATCCCTTTTCACAAACTCACCTCGTTCCTCATCCCATTCCTGGTAATGTTTGAATGTGAATTCCGGTGAAATTTTGGAGGCATCCAAGCCTCCCAGATCCACCGTACCATGATAATCCTCATCCGTCTGAATGATCACATTTTTGCGGAACAACACGCTGTCTCCCGTCTGTGCCGCATTGTTTTCTCCTAAAATGATTTGACCACCACCAACTAGCAAATCCCCCCAAATACCTTGCCATGAATCACGCGAGGCATTGACGGTATATTCTGACACATCGAGCGTTGAATTCCCGTGGAGTTCAAAAATCGTGTCACGTTCAGTTGCAGCCAAAGTTGCCTGCGCTTCCTCCTTATTGGAGTTATTTTCCAAATTTTTTAATAAGGAGTCAAACACGCCTATGTAGCCACCCGTACCTTTGATAATAAAGGTTCCTCCATCATCGATAATAATTCGCGTTGAAAAATGCAATTCTACGAAAGTATCGGAATTATACTGAGTAGTCTGTGCTCCAAGGTGTAATCCACCATATGTTACAACCCCGCCATTAGCAACTCGTATTTCCGTGTTTTTAAAGGTCCGTCTTGATTCCGGAATACTCCTTACATAGGAAGGTCGCTCATTGACGCTTATGTCTCCATTTGTTGAGAATTCACTTCCTTCTCCATCAACAATGATTCGCAGATTCGTTGTCGACCCCGTGTAAGAGTACGTCCCTGATATGGCAACACCACCACCGTGGAATTTTCCTCCATTGAGTACCTGAATAGTGGTATCCGTCATCGCTCCCGCACGATCACAAAGACCAATACTATTATACTCATATTTCTTACTAGCACTAGCCGTGTGACCATCCGCTATTTCCAAATTTCCACCATCTAACGTCAGGGTGGTCGTAACCTTTGTGCTACCCATGGTATTCTCAGTCTTAACCATCCCAATCCTCAACGCATCATTTTTCCCAGCCTTGATCAACCCGCCCTCGTAAACATTGATCGATGTCACCAATTCTGCGCTACCATACGCTTCTGAGACGACTAATGTGCCGTCACCTGATTCGGCATCCAGTGTTCCCCCCTGAAAGATATTTAAGGTCCCTGATACGAAGCAATCAGAAATTGAACCTGATGTTGCATACGCGTAGAAGAGATGACCACGAGCTGAATAATTTCCCGAGGCCTTGATGGTTCCGTACAAATTAATGGTATTATCTGTGGTGTTGTACGTAGGATGATCTGAGGAACTTCTGTACCCGGAGGCAACTTGTCCTGTTCCGGCAATCTCAAAAGTGCATCCGCTTCCGACATCCAACAAAACACCCCCTCCGAATATCAAATTTCTGTTATAAGCAACGGGAAACTCTCCTCCATAAAATCTCACCGAGTTATTTTCATCGTCATTATCAATTCTTAGTATGACTTTCTTATCAATATACCACCCTCCGGCACTCATTTTCGTTGCATACTCTGCAATGTCAGGAAACACGTACAGGTTCCCATCCCATTCCGATACATCAATGGGGTCCTCGCCGATTTTCAACTCATATTTGCCATAGGTCGGCAGGACGGTCAGCACCGCCATGAGGGCGGTGAATAATCCAACTGGTAGATGGAGTTTCATAGCTTTATAAAATAGGTTAATAAGGGGAGCGAGGGAAATCATCACGCGTCCCAGGCTCCGCGGGGAGTATACGTATTTGCAATACGTACCCGAAAATATTAGAGATGCTGATACTGAGCAGCCAACGAAAGATCAAAATCATCAATTCCCTTGTTCGGTACATAGACGCCTCGTGCTAAGTCATTGAAAAATAAGGATAAAAATTTTCGAACAGGGACTTGACATACGTATTGCAAAAACGTCTCACTGAGACAGAAACGGAATAGAGAGTGGCGGCAATCAGGACAAGCCACCGTCAGAGGGGGAAATCGAGAGTCGGTGCCGGTAGAAAGAACTACGCGCCGCAGATACCGCATTGATCGAAAGATGAAGCGCTTTTGGACGACTCTTTGCGTCATCATTGAGCCGCGACGGAAAAATGACGCGTCTTGTACTTGGCAAACGCAGAGGGATGGTGATATAGTGCCCAGAGTGAAGAGGTGTCATATATGCGGGAAGCCCGCTTCTATTTTTCTGACCCAGATTGTGGGGAGCAAGGCACGGGATCTTGCTCTGTGCGAAGAGTGCGCGCGCAAGAGGGGGATTTTTGATCCGCGCAAACTCGGCGAGGCAGGGCAATTTATCCCTAAGGAATTGGAGGGAGAGATTGAGCAATTCCTCCGGAGCATGATCTCGGGAGCTCTTCCGCATGTGGAGGAGCAAGATGAAGACGAGGAAGAGCTTGCCGAGGTCGACAGTCTTGAGGAATGCCCGTCGTGCCACTACAAACTCACTGATTTTCAGCAATCAGGACTCCTGGGTTGCCCGGATTGCTACAAGGCGTTTGCAGGGGAATTTGAATACGACACTGACGAGGCGTACGACGCCGACAAACCGGAGAAAGCGGATTCAGAGCCATCCATTGCCGAGCAAAAAGAGTATCTGGAAGAGATGCTCAAGCACGCAATCCGGCTTGAACACTATGAAGAAGCTGCTAAACTGCGTGACCAGATCAAGAGTTTGACCTCATGACGAGAACATGTCATCCATCCAAGCTGTGCAACGAACCGCCTGCATTTGTCCGCAGTTGCGGCGGGGGCGGTGTGCTCCTCGGCTACAACACGCTGATGGAATTTGATCTCTTCGGTTATCCCTTCCCGGGGTGGAGCGAAGCCAGGGATCGGCGAGCCGTATCAGAAGCCATCCTCCCGCTGCTTGACAAACTTTTCCCCGCCGATGAGTGGGCTCTGCAGGCGGAGATGCAGCAACTCACGCGGGAGGAACGCATGCTCCTTCTCGAGCGCGAACAGCTTACATCCACCATGGCAGCCCGCGGGGATGGCGTGCACGTACTCATCAACCGTCGGCAGGACACATACGCATTCATCAATGATGAGGAGCATCTGATGGTCCAGACATATCATCCGGGCGGCATGGCAGAGCTCAAGGGCGCGCGCACCGCGGCTCTGAAAGACCAGAAACGCTTTTTTAAGCGACTTCCCGTAGCTTTCGACAGAAAGATCGGCATGCTTTTTTCTGATCCCTACAAGGGAGGAGAAGGGATATGGATCGCCGCTCTTGTGCATATTCCGGGAATTATGCTGTCCTATCCCGACCACAATCTGTCGGACTCCATGAGTGAAATGGGAATCCTTTGCCTGCCGGTCCTCAGTCGCTCAAAGAATGAGAAAGGCAACATGTACTGGCTCTGCTCACCGACAGCTCAGGAGCTGAGGGATGATGCCAATTATGACACGTTCCTCAGCACTGTACAAGAATTGTGCCGCCGGGAAGAACAAGCGCGTCATGATATGCTGAATAGCCTTTCCTCCCGGAAGTTCCTCCGTCAGTCCATCGACTGCGCCGTCGCCAAATTGGAAAAGAGTAGGTCTCTGAGTTATAACGACCTGCTGCATGCGCTTTCCGTGTTGCGCCTGGGGCTTGCCCTCGGGGAGTGCACAACAGATATTCCGGAGGAAGAAAGGAGCGAACTTATTGTCCGAGCCTACACAGAAGCCCTGCCGACCTATCTGGAAGTTGCGCACAAGGGGCAGACATGCAGAAAGAGGCGCTCCCTGAGAGCATCGTTGATGAGGACCCTCATCGGCGAACAACTACGCATCCGTATCCCTTCTATCGAAAATTGTCATGAATAACTTTACTCCACGAGCTCAGCAAGTCATCAGTTTCGCGCGCCGCGAGGCTCTACGCTTCCACCACAATTACATCGGAGCAGAGCATATCCTTCTCGGGCTGCTCAAGCAAGGGCAAGGCTACGCCATACCCATCCTGCAGCGGGCGGGGGTAGATATTTCTGCCACCATTGATCTCCTTGAAGAGTCGTTGGTGCCGGGGAATTCCCGGCATGCGGGGGAATCCTCCCTCCCCTTCACGCAGCGAGTAAGGCGCATCATTGAAATCGCTGGGGAGGAAGCGCAAGCTCTGGGGCACTACTATGTGGGGACTGAGCATATTCTACTCGCCATTCTCAGGGATCGGGACGGCATGGCGCACCAGGTGCTGGTGAAGGCCGGTGCCTCCTATGAGCGCGCGCGCGCCGAAGTCGCAGCCCTGCGCTCGCAGGAAAACAACAATGCCGAGCAGGAAGAACCGGAAAACAACGATGAGCATCGCATGGGCGACGAAGAGGAGGATGAGGACGAGTTCAACGCTCTCTTCAATGCCACTCCGCGCACCGTTGGCAGCGGCAACAATGGCCAGGGAAAGGATCGGGCTTCAGCCCTGCTCACCTTCGGTCGTGATCTCACGGCGCGAGCCGCTGCCGGCGAACTCGACCCGGTGATTGGCCGGGAGAAAGAGATTGAGCGCGTCATCCAAATCCTGTGCCGCCGCACTAAAAACAATCCCATCCTACTGGGTGAGGCAGGCGTCGGTAAGACAGCGATCGTAGAGGGGCTTGCCATTCTGATCTCGCAGGGAGATGTCCCTGAATTTCTCATCGGCAAGCGCATCATTTCGTTGGATCTGCCCATGATGGTGGCGGGTACGAAATATCGCGGGCAATTCGAAGAGCGTCTCAAGGCAGTGATGGATGAGATTTTGCGAGAGAAGAACGTCATTCTCTTCGTGGACGAGGTGCATACGCTCGTGGGAGCCGGCTCAGCCGAAGGCTCCATGGATGCCTCCAATATCATCAAACCCGCTCTTTCCCGCGGAGAACTGCAGGCTATCGGCGCCACCACGCTCGAAGAATTCCGCAAGTACATGGAAAAGGATTCTGCTTTCGAGCGCCGTTTCCAGCAGGTACCTGTCGGCGAGCCCACCGTGGATCAGGCTATTCTCATTCTCAAAGGTCTGCAAACCCGCTATGAGGAGCACCACCACGTACGCTACACCCCGAAGGCCATTGAAGCTGCCGCCCAACTTTCCAAGCGCTACCTCACCGGTCGTTTCCTGCCGGATAAAGCGATCGACGTGATCGACGAAGCGGGGTCGTACAAGCGCGTGGGTCGCATGATGAGGCCCGAAAACTTCAAGAAGCGTGAGGCGCAGCTCTCCGAGCTACGCGCTGAGAAGCAGAAAGCTGTGCAGCAGCAGCAGTTCGAGCAGGCGGCCAACCTCCGAGATCGCATCGCTCTCCTCGATTTTGAGTTCGCGCGGGACCTTTCCAATTGGAAAAAAAGCATGGAGGCCGAGTATATAGAGGTCACGGATGAGGATGTGATGAATGTGATTTCCAAGTGGACGGGCATCCCGCTGGCTCGCATGGAAGAAAAGGAAGCTGAAAAGCTACTACACATGGAGGAAGAGCTGCACCGGCGCGTCATCGGGCAGGACCAGGCCTGCTCTGCCATTGCTCGCGCGCTGCGTCGCAGTCGTGCAGACATCAAGGATCCGCGACGTCCCATCGGCTCCTTCCTCTTCATGGGGCCCACCGGCGTGGGCAAGACTTACCTGGCACGAAATTTGGCAGAGCTCATGTTCGGCACTCAGGAAGCGCTCATCCAGGTGGACATGAGCGAGTACATGGAAAAGTTCGCTACGAGCCGTCTCATTGGTTCGCCTCCGGGCTACGTGGGGCATGATGAAGGAGGGCAGCTCACCGAGAAGATACGGCGGCGCCCTTACGCCGTGGTGCTTTTCGATGAGATTGAGAAAGCGCACCCGGACGTGATGAACCTGCTGCTGCAAATTCTGGAGGATGGCAGTCTCACGGATTCCATGGGGCACAAGGTAAACTTCAGCAATACCATCATCATTCTCACTTCCAACGTCGGGGCATCTCTCGCGGACAGCCGCGGGCAAATGGGCTTCACCTTCTCCGAGGACAGCGAAAGCGATTATGAATCCATGAAGGAACGTATTTCTGAGGCGGCGCGCAAGCAGTTCCGCCCCGAATTCATCAATCGCTTTGATGACCTCATCGTCTTCCGGCTTCTTCAGCGCGAAGATATGGAGCGCATTGTGCGTCTCGAGACCGATAAACTCATCCAACGCCTTACCGAAAAGCAGATTCACCTCACCCTCTCGCCGGAAGTCATCCGCATGATCGTCGACAAAGGAAGCGACTCGAAATACGGGGCGCGCCCAATTCGCCGCGCGATTGAGACCCTGCTGGAGGATCCCATCGCCGAAGCCATGCTGCGCGGCGAACTTACTGCCGGCTTCAGCTCAGAGGTCAAGCGGAAGGATGCAGAATCTTCCGCCATAGAGTTTGCGCCCGATACACCTCAACAGGAAACTGCTCTCAAGCCTAAAAAACGCGCAACCGGAAAGGCGGCTTCCCGTAAGACCCCCAAGGCGAAAACTGCCGCTCCCGAGACGGAGGACAGACCCCGGAAAAACAGCGCGACATCCTCACGCCGAAAGGGCTCGAAGTAAGATCCCAAGTTCCAAGTCCTCCACGCGAGGCAAACGCATCAGGAAATGCGTTTGCCCTGTAAGTCGGGGCAATTGAGAAGTCGCGCTTTCCCTGGCGTTTCTCAGAATATGGTTCTGAGTCCGATAGAGGCCTCCGCGCTGGTATAGCCGCTGCGTAGCTCCGCCCCGGCATCCACGAAGATGCGGGCAGATCGCCCACCGAGCGGTATAGAAATTTCGCCGCCGATCTCCACACCGAAGGCTCCGGTTTCTGCGCCGCGGAGGTTGGTGGTGTAGTGTTGCCCGATAAGGCGCGTCTTCGCCTCGCCACAATCATCGCCCACATCAGCTTTTGCCAGCGCGCGCAGTTCAAGCAGCGGATTACGGTTCGCGATATTGGCGCTCATGAGGTGTTGCCAACGCGCGCCGACGCCGAATGTAACGACGTTCTGCTCCATCTTCTCCACTTGCAAACCTGCATCGCTGCCGGTTTCCGTATAGCCCTTGATGGACGCATAACGCCACTCCACATTGAAGATACCCTGCAACGCGCTGGAACTTTCGGCATTCACATATGCCGTATAGCCGAGTTCGTAGAGCAATCCCGCAGCCAGACCATCAGTACTCCCCTCGGTTCTGTAGCTTCCGCTCCCGCACGACACCGTGCGCTCCACACTGATATCCGCGATGCCGCCGGTCAGCACCAGCGTGTGCTGCCAGGCTCCCGATGTGGTGCTCAGGAACAGCCCAAGCCAGGTGGTCAGCAGATCGCCATCCACAATGTCCGGCACGTGGCACTTGTAATCCCCCGTCATCTCCGTGAGCGACAGTCCCACCCTGGTGCGGGAAGATACCTCAGCCGTGATTCCCAAACTTCCTCCCCAGCTGTTGAGGCGGTATCCGGAAGCCAGTCCATCTTCATCCAATTCGTGGTAATTCGCCTCTCCGTTCACCCAGAAGTGGTAGTAGGGATAGCTTTCGACGAGGTCATTTACGCCCTCGCCCCAGCTTGTGCAACTGACGCGGTTGCGCAGAGCCGTCATGCGACCGTGCACATCCTGCGACAACGCGGGCGAGAGTCCTGTCAGTCCCGCTCCCACAGACGCTGCCAGCATACTCGCCAGGGTCGAGCTATCCCCGCTTTCCATCGCCCGGGTCACTCCGGCGGCAAGTTTGGCCATGTCCGTGTCTCCGGAATAGAGTTGCCCCGTGGCTTCCCACACTGCCTCAGCGCCCTCTTGCGCGTTCTGATGAGCTCCGGCTATCGCTTCTGCCAACTTATTGGTCTTCGCCATGACGAACTCAGCAATAATCTCGTTCCCTTCGCGCTTGACGATCGCACTATCCACATGCAGGAGACTGTCCCCCTTGACCTGCACCTCCTTCTCCTGTTTTTGGACAGGTCGTTTGCTCGCACTCCGCTCAGACGCGGCAGAAGCCTCCGAGGCTCCAATCAAATCAATCGTACCGCTGGCTGTTCCCAGCACGAATCTTGTCTCCGTCGGGTTCCCTCCCTCAGCGTAAAGCACGAGCTGAGCGTCCTTGGACAGTTTGAAATCACCGAACGAGAAGCCGGCGACAGAGGCCGAGTGCCCAGCCGCGCCTCCGGCCAGGGTGAATCCCAGTGTCAACTCGCCCCCATCTCCCACATGGACATTGCCCAAGTTCATGCCGTCGTTAACTCCCAGAGAGGTGATGGCATTCAGGTGCACATGCGCTCCCTTCTCCAGCTCAAGCCCCCAACTCCCGTTCCCCTTCGTCTCCTGCGTGAAGTACTGGGTCCACTTGCTGTCTTTGAAAGTCATCGTCCCATGGTACTCACTCAAATCACCGGAGAAAACATGATCCCCCGCGCTCAGCTGAAGCTCCATATCCCTCCTGCCGGAAATACCGGCTCGCGAACCGGATTCCAGTCCGAGAAGTCGGAGATCATCCTCTTCCGCATTCTCCAGTTGCAGAGCGCCGCCACTGCCGAGCACAAGATGCACGCCAACCAGTTTGCTTCCCCCTTTCATCTGCACCTTACCATTTACGGACACCGTATCCCGACTTCCGTCGCGCCCCCAGTTGCCGCTATTGCCGATCACCGTGCCGGAACCCACCACTGCACCATCCTTCAATTTCAGCAAGCTATCCTTCTCCAGGAAGATATGCTCACGATCTCTCGATCCCGAACCTTGGATGACGGAGATCGTTCCGCCAACAGAGGCAGAAGCCCCGCTCAGGGACAACTGCCCCTCTGTATCATACTTGAATTCAATGCCAAAATTGCCTAGGTCATTTTCCTCTTCGCCCGTAAGCCGCAAAATACCACTCTTGAACATCAGACCGTCAGCATCGCTCAGATCCAATCTGCCGCTCACCTCGGTCACCAAATTGGCGCTGTTTTCCCCCCTGCCCGTATCCGTGTGAAAAACACCCAGCCTGGCATCATGCACAGTGATATCTCCTGCGTAGCGCAGCACGCCATCACTCAGGGCAGCTCCTTCCTTCGTGCTATACCTGTTCACAAGCGTCACCACCCCGTTCTTACCGCCATCTCCTGTAATCGTCAGGCTCCCGCCCCGAGTGCCGCGCAGATTGTGTATCTCCAACCCATCGCCCCAATAATCCGCCGGCACTTCTTCTGCCGAAGCAAAATTGATGTTGGTCGTGCTATCAATCACCACGTCGCTGTACTTGCCTACAGCATCATAGATATTCTCCTCGTAGCCCTTGTTCCATTCCGTCCCCTTGTTGTCACTGCTACTCTCGTACGTTCCCCGCCCCGACTCGTGGCCGGGTCTGTGCAGAGCCAGTGTTCCCTCTTTCGTCCAGTGACTCACCCAGCCAAGGCGGTCCAACTCCTGCGAGACAAGCACCTGGTCATTGTTATTCCACGAGCTCAGATCCCCTTGCCCCACCGCGAATTCCATATCGATCACCTCCTTGTCCTCAAGGCTTTCGCTCTTCACATTCACCGTCAACGCCGCCCCCGTCTCAAACGTGATGGCTCCAGCCGTGTCAAAGACGCTCTCGCGCTCCCCTCTCTCCCTCTGCACGCGTACCCCGTCCCCGAGAACAAGTGCATTCTCCGCCCCCACCAGCTGCAGCGTGTAATCCGAATCCTGCTTCCATCCCTTCACCCGAGTTCCCTCCGTGAATCCCTCCAGCTGCACGCGTATGACGGCGCCGCTTTCCGTGCCCTCTGCCAGCTGCACGGTCAAGGGGTCAGTGCTCTCCTCATCCTGATGAAGATGCACCATCACACTTCCTCCCCCCTCCTCTTTCCCGCTCAACCCGGATGTGTATGTCCCTCCCCCTTGCAGCACTACCTCTACATTCCCGCGTACACTCCCGTGTTCATCTGCCGACAGCTGCAGTTTTGCCCCATTCTTCACCTCGTAGCGACCGCTCAGAGATGCTGCCACCTGATCGTCAGGTTCAACTTCCATTTTCGTCTCATAGTTCACGCCCTTCTCCAAGATAATAACACCGCCATTGTAGGTCGTCATCCCCGTGTAGCCTTTTGTATCCGTCAGGGTGAACTCGCTTCCCTTAACCGTCAGCTTCGTGGCGCCTCCAAGCGCCCCCAGACTCAGCTCGCTTCCGTCCGTCACCTCCACCTCATCAAACTCCGCCAGTGTCGCATTCAACGCCGTTACATTCTTGAGCACCAGCTTGCGTTGGACTTCAAAATCACTCGGCTTGCGCCCGCCGGATAGCTCTCCTCCCCATCGTGCGATGCCACCATCGTCGTCAGTTATGTCCTGAAGGACTATTTCGGCCGCCTTGCCGTCTGCCAATCCGCCTGTGTTCTGCAGACCGAATCCACCGGCGGATATGCGTTGAACAGTTTCATTGAAAGTCATCGTTCCTAGCCCACCGGTAATAACGATTTTAGCTCCCCCTATGTAGCCACACGTACCTCCCGCATAAATATCACCGTTGAAGGTTCCCCCATTCAGGTATATCTCCACCCCTTTTGTCACGCGCGTCTCATCACCGTTCACTCCATACGCTTCACCTCCAACAACGCGACCATTATATGTGCCATCGTTGATAACATAGGTAATTTTTCCGTTTACAGCGCCCTTTTCATTGCTATTATATGTATAAAAAGCCGAGATTGCCACGTTGTGGTAAGAGCCTCCATGGCTTGCATAGGTTTGATCTTCATTCGACATGGAGAAAGTGCCCGAATTTATCGTAAGATCACCAGAAAATTCAACGTACATGTCGCCATTGTGGTAGTACGAGGTAGTACCCGCATTTTGCAGCACGCAAAATATTGTCGGCAGAGTCATTGCTCCGCTGAATCGCACATGCAAGTTAACAGTTGACGTGCCACCATTCACGTTATCAAGAACAAGCCAATTAGTTGGGGCCGAACCTTCCTCCACCGTCACAAAAAGTTCTTCCTCCCCAGTCCAAGTTTTAATGATGCTTGGCGTGACTCCACTTACGGCAACTGTGCACCCGATTTTGCCATTGGTAAATTTTGTTGAATCAAGAGCCGCACTGGCATTCACAACTTGAGTCTCATCCAGCATTTCACTTTGTCCAGGCCAGTCAACAACCCCGGACCACCCGCTGTAGGCGGAGGAATCGGCCGGCGTTATGAGGGGATTTCCGACTGTAAAGCCCTTGCTTGTCGGCGCCCACGAGCCCATAGAATCCATCGCGAGATCGCTCAGGGTTATGCTCGCACCAGTTTCATTCGTAATGGACAAACCATTCTCTGCAGACGTTCCCGATCCCAAAGCCTCACCGATGAGCTGGTCATCCAGCCACACGTAGAAACCGGTTGAAAGTCCCTGAGAGTTTCTCCCTCGTACATATGCCACACGCAGCGCGCTGGTGAGCTCAGACATGTTCATGGAATACAGGATGGTGTCTCCCCACTTGATGTAGGCCTCATTGAGCGTAAGAGCACCGGAATGTGAGCCATCCCCAACTGTGATAGTGAGACCGTTTCGGGTATCCCACCCACCCGTTGCCCCGTCTCCTAAACCACCAGAAATCTTGAAATCAACAGTAAACGTACCCTCAGGACTCGTCTCCCCCCAATCACTCGTGAGGGTAGCTCCACTCCCGAATGTCAGCCCTTTACCACTTTTCCAAGTGACATTATTCTTGCGTGTTGCGGAACCAAAAATTGCCGACGCTTGTCGATTGAACTCAGTTGCCGCTTTCCGTTCCTGCCCCGCTGTACGCCCGGCATAGCCCAGCCCTCGCGCCACATTCCCCGCAATAATGAGCTCACCCTGCGCGGAGGGATGGAGCCAATCTCTGCTATCAAACATCCCGTTTACTCCACCCCACGAGTATCCTTTCTCCTGCCAATCTTTATCAGTATTTGCAACATCGACAAGCCCCCTACTGACGTCCACAAACCTTATGTGGCTTTTTGTTTCCGAATCCAAGGAATTAATCCATTCTTCATAATCCTTATTGTATTGTTCAATTGCCCAGTAATCTGCAGGATTGAAATTATTGCTACTACTGGGGCGTGCGCCCGCCCATGTTGGCACGGACAACACGACAATTTCTGCCTCCCGATTGCTTTGCAACATGGAATCAAATATAGTTTTAACATCTCCGAACACGGTTGTTTCAACGGAAGCAAGGGTTGCGTTCCCTATGTGCGTATTTTCTGAGAGCGTGTCATTGGTCCCAATCAAAAGAAAAAAGGTATCGACCGGTTTTTCCGTATCACTCAAACGGTAATTGCCAGTACCCTTGTTCCCTGTCCATCCGGAGGGTTCACTGAGATCAAGCCAGTGTTGAATGCCCGTGCCGCCGAAACGCGTTTGTCCCGATTTCTGTTTCCTCTCAGCAATCTCGTATGCGCGCGCGCTATTCTGCGCAGAGTGCTTGTTGAGGAAAAAGGTTTCGCCATATGTCATATTGATGCCGGCGCCTCCTGCGTTACCCGTCATGACGCCAACTTCGGTATAGGAAATACCGTTATCGGCAAAAATCTTGTGCATCGACCAACGCCAAGAGTAGAGATCGGAATACGCACCATGTGTAATGGAATCGCCCACGTACATGGTGTTGCCGAGATTCTCTTTTGGCTGCCAATCGGCGGAAGCAGAGCCGGAAGAGACGACGACACCAGTAGAGACAAGCATACAGGAAACGAGGGCACGGCGCAGACGAACAGGCAGATGCAGCTTCATAGTAAAAAATAAAATGTTAATACTCAAGATAAAACGAGGACTGATCTCTACCAGCCCCTCCCCCCTGAGCGTCATATAGTATACCTCTTTCTAAAAGCGATGAACAGGGTGTTCTTCGTAAAGGCGTTTACAATCTGTGTCTTCCGCCGCTTGTGCGCTCGTCTTTTTGACGTGAGCGATACGCCGTTTCCTTTGCTTCTCCATTCCGTAAATCAATTATTTCCAAATTCCTCGCATTTTGTGCTTGCCCATCGCCTTTAGAAAGAGATGTACAGGATCCCCTCGGGATCCACGCCAACCCAACGGGTATCACTGCACCCACTTGCCGGTGCCCTCGGGGAGACGCCCTTCTCCGACGGGTTGGTAGCGAGTGGAGGCCGTGTTTCCCCGCAGAGAAACGCCAAAGGCGGCCTTCCACTTGGCGCTCATGCTCTGCCCGGTGTAGCAGCCGTAACTCTCACAGCGCGCACCGGGGGCGAAGACATTTCGGTTGATGCGAAGGGCGAGTTCATCCTCATGGATCCACTGCTTGGAGGCGCCGATGATGCTGTTGCTATAATCCAGCATGAAGGCATGCCCATTCGAATGGCCGAAATAGAAAAAGGAAGTCACGCGATCGTTTCCACGCGGCGTAGCGTTGATGGCACGATAAGCCTGGGCAGCAGTGTCCACATAGACCAACTGCACCCGATATTTGGCGGCAGTTTCACGGATCATCTTGACGTAGTCCTTCCCCTCCTCGCGGCTGCGGGTGATGTAAGCGGGACGGTACACAACCCAGACGATGCGCCGGGCGGGATTCTCCTGCCTGGAGAGTTGCATGCGGATGGTGGAAGCGCGCACAAAGTTTGCCCACCAGTTGTCGTGTTTCGCCGGTCCGCGCAGGTATTCCCACGACTTCAGAGCAACCCCTCCCGTGAGGATCACCTCCACCGCATGCAGAGGAGACGCCAAAAAAGCAAAGAGCGCCGCCAGCGTCATCAAAAAATTACCTCGCGCAAACACCTTCACAGAAGAAAGCCTAATCTAGCAAAACCCATCTGTCAAGAGTCCGGTACCACAACAAAGCAATACCGGACACGAACCTGCAACGCCGAACCTCGTTCGCGATGCTCTTCACAGAGATTTGATTTATCGGGCGGTCTTAACGCTCACCGCCTCCTTGCCCACGCGGGAACGCAGGTAGTGCAGCTTTGCGCGGCGCACCTTGCCACGAGTGACCACATCCACCTTGGCGATGCGCGGGGAATGCAGCGGGAAAGAGCGCTCCACGCCCTCGCCGTAAGAAATCTTGCGCACAGTGAACGCTTCATTCACGCCGGATCCGCGCTTGGCAATGACAATACCCTGGAACACCTGAACGCGCTCCTTACCACCTTCAATCACGCGGCAATGCACCTTCACCGTATCCCCCACGTTGAATGGGGTCACTTGATCCTTGAGCTGCTCCTGTCCGATTTTGTCGAGTATGTTCATGGGGAGGAAAATAGGTTGAAAAAAGAGCCCTGCTCTCTCCATATCAGGAGGAAGGAGGCGACGTATTCTATACGAAAAAACACGGGTTGGCAATCCAAATCTTTCACATGAGTGAAATTTTTTTGTGTATGGCGGTGATAAAGGACGCCGGCAGCCTGTTTTTAGCGGAGGAAAGCCGCATTTCCTATTGAAAGTCCGGCGCCTGTCTGTTTTAATATCCCCCGTTCAAACGCAAGCAACGACATGCAAGATCATGCGAACAGCAAGGAGCCGACCTCGATTCGCGTGCGCGGCGGCAAAGTGCATAATCTCAAAAACATCAACGTTGATGTGCCGCTTCATAAAATTGTCGGCATCGCGGGAGTATCGGGCTCCGGCAAATCTTCTCTTGCTCTGGGCATCCTGTACGCCGAGGGCTCGCGTCGGTACCTGGAATCCCTCTCCACCTACACCCGACGGCGCATGACGCAAGCTGAAAAAGCCCCTGTGGACGAAGTACTCTATGTGCCGGCAGCACTGGCATTGCGGCAGCGCCCGGGAGTACCGGGTCTGCGCAGCACCTTCGGCACGGGTACCGAACTGCTCAACCACCTGCGGCTGATGTTTTCGCGACTGGCCAGCCACCGGTGCCCAAATGGCCACTACGTACCGCCCTCACTGAATGTGGCGGCGGATGCGGAGTTGGTATGCCCGGACTGCGGGGAGCATTTTTACGCGCCGGGGGCGGAGGAGCTCGCGTTCAACAGCCAGGGAGCGTGTTCCCGCTGCGATGGCACGGGCATTGTACGCATTGTGGATGAATCCACCCTCGTGCCGGATGAGTCGCTCTCCATCGATGAGGGGGCCGTGGCGCCATGGCAGACTCTGATGTGGTCGCTGATGAAAGATATAGCGAGGGAGATGGGGGTACGCACGCATGTACCTTTCTGCAAGCTCACCAGGAAAGAGCGAGATATCGTCTTCCATGGTCCCGCCGTGAAGAAGAATATCATCTACCAGAATCAGACCAGCGGCGCCATGGGGGATATGGATTTTACCTACTTCAACGCCACTTACACGGTGGAGAATGCCCTTGCAAAGGTGAAGGATGAAAAAGGCATGAAGCGCGTCGAGAAATTCCTGCGCCAGGAGATTTGCCCGGACTGCGGGGGAAGCCGACTGAGCGAACGAGCACGCGCACCGAGACTGCGCGGCATTTCTCTGGCTGAGGCGACGAATTTCACGCTCGCTGATCTCATCACGTGGGTGAAGGAAATACCTGCCTCCCTGCCGCCGCCGATGCGCAAGATGGCGGAGAGTATCTGCGCCTCATTCCACGATACCGCGCAGCGGCTGGTCGATCTCGGGCTGTCGTATCTTGCACTCTCCCGCGCCGCGTCCACACTCTCTACCGGAGAACGGCAGCGCATGCAGCTTGCGCGCGCCGTACGCAACCGCACCACGGGCGTGCTCTACGTGCTGGATGAGCCCTCCATAGGTTTGCATCCCGGCAACGTCACCGGTCTCACCGGCGTGATGCATGATCTGATCGCGGACGGCAACACGGTGGTGCTGGTGGATCACGATACCCAGGTTCTCTCCGAATCTGACTGGCTCATTGAGCTGGGGCCCGAAGCCGGAGCGAAGGGCGGGCAGATCATTGCGGAGGGACCGTATGACAAGGTGGTGCGTGACCCCCATTCTCGCATCGGAGCTTTCCTCACGCGCCGCTCTGTCATCAACGTGCGCCCTGTTTTCCCGGCAAAAAAGATGTTTGAGCACGGCTCGATTCACCTCGCCACCTCCGCCATTCACACGGTGAAACCGCTCTCCGTGGACTTTCCGAAAGGACGCCTCAGTGTAATCACCGGGGTCTCCGGATCCGGAAAGACCACGATGATTCTGGAGAGTCTCGTGTCGGCGCTGGAGGCTTCCCTGAAGAACGAAAAGCTTCCGGATCATGTGGTGGAAATCTGTGCTGAGGGAGTCTCGCAGGTCAAACTCATTGATGCCACACCTATCGGCATCAACGTGCGTTCCACCGTTGCGACTTACGCCGATGTACACGATGAACTGAGGAAGGTGTTTGCGCGCTCTCCCGAGGCAAAAAAAGCGGCGTATAAGGCCGGGGATTTTTCGTACAATACGGGGCGTCTCCGCTGCTCCACCTGCGATGGAACCGGCGTGATCTCGCTCGACGTGCAATTTCTGCCGGACGTTGAAATCCCCTGCCCCAGCTGCGGCGGCTCACGCTATGCGAAAGAGGCTGATCACATCCGACGCCTCGCAAAAAACGGCGGCATCGGCAACACGCTGCCGGAACTCATGGCAATGAGCATCGACGAAGCGCTGGAGACCTGCAAAGATCTTCCCCTCGTGGAACGGCGACTGCGTGCGCTGCACGACCTGGGGCTGGGCTACCTCACCCTCGGTGAGGGGACACCGGGACTCTCCGGCGGCGAGGCGCAGCGGCTCAAACTTGCCGACGAGATGGATCGCGACCAGGCAAGCTCCGTTTTCGTGTTCGATGAGCCCACGATCGGCCTGCACCCACTGGATGTCGAATCCCTGCTGCACGTATTCCGCCGTCTCACAGACTCCGGCGCCACAGTGATAATCATCGAGCACGATATGGACGTCATCCGCAACGCCGACTACATCGTGGACATGGGGCCCGGCGGCGGCGACGCCGGCGGCAGGATCATCGCCCGCGGCACCCCGGAAGAGATCTGCCGATGCAGCGAGAGCCTCACTGCCCAGTTCCTCCGAAAAGCCATGAAATAGCGCTCATCCAAGCAGCTCGGTGATGCGGCGGCACACCTCCACCACATTCTCCCGACTGTTGAAGGCCGAGATGCGGAAGAAGCCTTCGCCGTGCGCACCAAAGCCGGCGCCAGGCGTGATGACCACATGCGCCTCGCCCAGCATCTTGTCGAAGAAATCCCAGCTGCCCATGCCATCGGGCGTCTGCACCCAGACATAGGGAGCATTCGTGCCGCCCCAGACGCGCAAGCCCACACTGCGGCAAGCCTCGCTGAGCAACTTCGCATTGCCGAGATAGTGATCGATGAGCGCCTGAGTCTGCTGCAATCCCTCGGGGGTGAAGAGGGCGGCAGCCCCGCGCTGCACGATGTAGCTGGCGCCGTTGAATTTCGTCGTGTGGCGACGGCTCCAAAGTTTTTCCACCGCCACATCGTTGCCATCAGCATCTTTCGCACGCAGCTCATGAGGGATCACGATATACCCGCAGCGCACGCCGGTGAACCCGCCCTGCTTCGAGAAAGAGCGGAACTCGATGGCGCACCTACGAGCGCCAGGAATGCAGAAGATGGAGGATGGAATACCCGGCTCGGTGATGAAAGCCTCGTACGCGCCGTCGTACAGCAGGATCGCGTCATTTGCCAGCGCATAATCCACCCATGCCTGCAGCTGCTCCCGCGTAGCCACTGCCCCCGTCGGGTTGTTCGGGAAGCACAGGTAAACGAGATCCGCATGCTCCTTCGGCGGCTCAGGCACAAAGCCGTTCTCCGGCGTACAGGGCAGGTAAAGCAGTCCCTCATACGCGCCATCTGCCTGCGCCTTCCCGGTGTTGCCGGCCATCACATTGGTGTCCACATAAACCGGGTAGACGGGATCCGGCACGGCAATGACATTCTCCCCACGCGCAAAAATATCCACGATATTGCCGGTGTCACACTTCGCCCCGTCCGACACGTAAATCTCATCCGGTAGAACCTCCACGCCGCGATCGCGGTAGGAGACCTGCGCAATCGCCTCGCGCAGCCAATCATAGCCCTGCTCCGGTCCGTACCCATGGAACGTTTCGCGCGCCGCCTGATCATCCACAGCCTTGTGCATCGCGCCAATCGCCACCGGCGGCAGCGGCTCGGTCACATCACCAATGCCGCAGCGGATGATCTGCCCGGCCTGCTCCGGATGCGCCGCCGCAAACGCTGCCACGCGGCGTCCGATTTCCGGAAAGAGGTACCCTGCCTGGAGTTTGAGAAAATGTTCGTTGATTCTAGCCATGACGCAGCGAATTATGCCCCCTCCCCATCGTATTTGCAAGGAAAATGAAATCATCTGCCGGGCGATCTGCCTGTTCGCAATATAGATTGCAAAGAGAAGATGAGTATGCGAGAAGGGAGAAGATATGGAGAAGACAGTATCAGATTGTCTCGTGGAGATGCTGGCGGCACAGGGAGTGGAGAGGCTCTACGGGCTGGTAGGGGATAGCTTGAACCCGGTTCTGGCAGCCTTGCGGAGAAACGGAAAAATCCGCTGGGTTTCTATGCGCCATGAGGAAGCAGCGGCCTTTGCAGCCTCTGCCGACGCACAATTGAGCGGCAATATCGCGTCGTGCTGCGGCAGTTGCGGCCCGGGGAATATGCACCTCATCAACGGGCTGTACGATGCCCATCGAAGCGCAGCTCCCGTCCTGGCTCTCGCCTCGCACATCGCCGTCCCAAACATCGGTACGGATTACTTCCAGGAAACGCATCCTACTGATTTTTTCGCAGAATGCACGCAATACCGGGAACTCATCGCCTGCCCCGAACACGCCGCCGGCATCATCGGCACTGCTCTTCGCCACGCGCTGGCGGGCCCCGGCGTCGGACTCGTAACGCTGCCGGGGGATGTGGCAGCCATGCCAATCGGGGGACATTTTTACCCACGCCCCCTCAGCGCACGGGCATCTGTCTGCACCCCGGCGGAGGCAGAGGTGGCGCAGCTGGCGAGACTGGTCAACGACGCCTCTCGCGTGGCATTCCTCTGCGGCGCGGGTTGCTCCGGAGCCAGGGAAGATCTCATCGCGCTGGCGCGGCGTATCGGGGCGCCCATTGCCTACACTCTGCGAGCCAAGGAATTCATGGAACCGGACAATCCATTCGGGGTAGGCATGACCGGGCTGCTCGGCTGGGGAGATGCTACACGCAGCCTGCACGAGGCGGAGCTCGTTATCCTCTGGGGAACGGATTTTCCCTATGCGCCCTTTTTGCCCCAGCATGGGAGCGTGGTTCAAGTGGACACGAAAGCGGCGGCGCTGGGACGGCGAGTGCCGCTAAAGCTCGGCATTCATGGAGATGTGAAACTCACGGCTCGCTATCTTCTGCCGATGGTGCAGCAGGATCGGGGGGATGAATTCCTTGCGCGCTGCCTCTCACGGCACGGAAAGGAACTCACACGCATGCAGGCGCAGCTGAGGGAGGCAGAGGAACATATTCCCATCCGCCCGGAACGACTCATGCGTCTGGTGAGCGATCGCGCAGAGCCGGACGCCGTCTTCTGCATCGACACCGGCACGCCCGTGATTTGGAGTGCGAGGTACCTGCAGGCTATGCCGCAGCGGCGTATCATCGGCTCTTTCAAGCACGGTTCTATGGCTTGCGCGTTGCCCATGAGCATCGGGGCAAAAGCGGCATTCCCCTCGCGACAAGTCATCGCCGTATGCGGCGACGGCGGGCTGAGCATGCTGCCGGGGGATCTGCTGACGCTACTGCAGGAGGGACTTGCCGTAAAGGTGCTCGTGTTCAACAATTCGTCGCTTGACTTCGTGGCATTGGAGCAGGAGCTGGGCAACATGCCGCACATGGGCACCGCTCTGCGCAGCACGGATTACGCAGCTATCGCGCGGGCAATGGGGCTCACCGCTACGCGCGTCCGGCATCCTGCCGAGCTTCCGGATGCCGTGAAGAGCTGGCTGGCAGCGCAAGAACCGGCTCTACTGGATGTGGTCGTAGATACTCATGCCCTTGCCCTGCCCCCCAATACCGACTTCATTCCCTCGCTCAATTTTGCGCATCCGGTGCTACCCAACGCCGACCCGCACCACGAGCTGGATCCCGTGCGACGCATCATCTTTGGCAGTTGAGCGCAAAACGCGCACACAGTCAATCATCATTGATAGCGCCGATGAGCTCACGGAGACGGGCATAGGCACCACCGCGAAGAGTAAAGCGCAGGCGCGGGAGGGAGGCGAGCAGAGGATCGGGATCGGCATTGTCGCTCTCCTCCTGTTCGAAATCATTTGCGGGCATGAGATCCGTGTAATTCTGACGAATCCATCCCAAAGTTTCCTCACTGAGCGTCTGCATGAGGCGGATGCAGATTTTCTCGCCGGTGAAGTAGTACGAGTGAAAACGGCGGTAGAACAGCTCGATGGCGCTCAGGGCATCTTCCGGACTCTTGCTCACGTACAACAGACTCATGTCCTCCGGCGAAATCAATCCCGCTGCCAGCAACTCCTTGCTGATGAAGTGCACCCAGCGGCTCCAGAAGGTCTCCCCGGGAGGATCCAGCAAAATCACCGGGAACAACGTTGACTTGCCGGTCTGCATCAGCGTGATGCTCTCGTAAATTTCATCCATGGTGCCGAACCCGCCCGGAAAAGCGACGAGGGCATCCGTCTGCTTGAGGAAATTGAGCTTGCGCGTGTAGAAGTAGTAAAAATTCATCATGCGCTCACTGCCTGCCACCACGTGGTTGGCGTGCTGCTCATATGGCAAGGTGATATTCAGTCCGAAAGAAAGATGCTCAGTGGCTCCCTCATTGCAGGCCTGCATGATGCCGGGACCTCCGCCCGTAATGATCATGTAGCCCTGGCGGGCAGCAAGACGGGCGAAATGCCGAGCCTGCTGGTAGGCGGGGTCATCTTCCTTGATGCGGGCGCTGCCGAAGCATGTGATCTTGCGCACGTTGCGATACGGCAGGAACATGCGATCTGCCGCCAGCATCTCCTCGACAGTGCGCGTCATCATCTCCACATCGTGTTCCTCAATCTCACTGCTCGCCGCATCCAGCACTCCGGCCAGCAAGCGCCGCACGACGAGAGGGTCGTGTTTGCCGCAGACCTCCCTTGCAACGGCATCCAATTGGGCATCAAGATCCTTGTTTCCCGTGCTACGAATACTCGAATGCCGCCGGTGCCCTGCCGCACGGCTATCCAAATCCCTTGCCGCTAAAAATTCCGGTTTGTCCATGCTGTGCATTATACGTAATGACCACAGACTTGTCAGCACCAAAATACACAAAGTGCGCGCGTGCGAGGAACCCTATTCCCCAGCAGGAATAATCGAGATCCGGAAAGAGACCTATGCGCCGCTGCTCAACAATGATGATGTTCTCGCCTTTTTGCAGGAGGAACGGCGTGGGGGGGGAAGTACTCACAACACATCCTATCCACAAGGGGAATCTCGTTGATTTTCTCGAATCACGAATCCCTCTCATGCCGATTTTTACCGGCAATCTCATAGCGGCAGTGATTATTGAATTCTCCGCCGTTCATCCACACCATTGTGCCGCAGCGGAGTCTCCCCTCCTGCTATATCGCACCCAGAAGAGCGACCACGACGAATATCAACCTCATTTTACTTCCGCACCGGGATGAACGATACGCCCCAGGATTGGAAATCACCTATGTAGGGCTGTTCAATGATGATTGTGTTCTTTCCCTTCCTGAGAGGTACCATCGTCGGCTTGTGAGCCCACCACACTTCTTCGTCCGTAAGAGGATCTTCATTGGCAGGAGCAAACCAGGTATCGCGCTCATAGCGATTCTTTCCGGCAAGTTTGTAGCGCTGTGGATTCTTAAATTCCTTGCCATTCACCCATATTTTCGTACCGCACTGCGACCACTCCCCGGCTTCGGGAACGCCGGAGCAACGGCGGGAGGAACGCGCAGGCGCGTCAAAACCTATCATGAAGGGTTCCTTTCCTCCATCCTTACTCGTGTACTCCATGACGGCCCACACGCATGATCCGGGTTTGGTACCCGAGAAGAGTCCCAGGTATCCCGTGGAAGGCTTGGTACGGAAGTAAATATTCGCTCCGTATGCCGTACGCGTCTCCAAGCCATCCAATTTCCCCGCCAATACCCTGGCACGCACTTCATCCCTCTGCCCCTCTTGCACAGGACCGATAATCGTCCACTTCCGCGCATGCTCGCTCCAGTAAGGGAAATGCTCTCCTTTGAAGATGGTCTTGCGCAGAGCCGCCATGCGTTTTTCAAAGAGCATAAAGGCTTTTGCTGCTTCTGTATCCGGGGCAGGCATATCGGAGGCAAGACCATCGCCATCACCATCCCCACCGATCCACGCACGCTCTGCCATAGCGCACAAGCCCGGCCACTGCGCACTGTGAAGGGGAATGCTGCTCTTGTCATCTACTCGCATATCCGGCCAGTTGCAGATGAGAACTCCCATCTTCTGATCATCCCCCTTGCCCACTCCGCAAGGACGCATGAAAAACCAGCGGCGCACCAACATGGCCGGGTCAAACAGGTTGGTGTACCCCACACTTGAATCTATTGTCCTGCACTGAATGGTCTCAGGCTTGAGCGATCGATCCACCATCTCCCCGCCCTCGCCCCACCTCTGCGAGATGGAGTGCTCCCCCACAGGTAAATCACGCGGTCCGCCCCATTGCATCGGGGTACGCCCCAGAGAGAGCAATAGGTTGCTCATGCGAGAAACAAATTCCCTGGCATTCGGAACCTTAATTTCATCTGCTCCTATGTGGAAGATAGGGCAATCCTCCGCCGGTATTTCCTTGCAGAATTCGCGGATAAGATCCTCGAGAATCTTCATTCCCTGCTCGGTGTGCATGGCGAAACCGAAAGCCTTCACGAAATACTGGCTGTGTCCGGGCATATCCAGCTCGGGGATGATAGTGATGTGGCGATCGCGGGCAAAAGCGATAAGTTCGCGTATCTGGTCATAACTGTAGGTATCGTGCAAATCCCGCGTACGATACTTGGCATCATTAAGCTGCGGATAAGCCTTGCACTGCACGTGCCATCCGGGATTATCGGTGAGATGCCAGTGGAAATAATTGACTTTGAGACGAGAGGCAATATCCAGCTGGCGCTTTAGGCTTTCAATGCTCTGAAAGTTCCGTCCGCAATCTTCATGAAACCCACGCACCGTAAAGGCCGGCCAATCCACGATCTGACAGTAACGCAGATTCTTGCCATCCGCTACAAGCTGCCGTAGCGTCTGCAAGCCATTGAAAAACCCCGTCTCCTCCGCCGCTTCTATGGTCACTCCTCCTTCTCCCACCGTCAATTTATACCCTTCTCCCTGTATCTCCTGCCCTTTGGTCTTTTCAAGTGTGCAGGAGATGGGCTTTCCCTCTTTCTTCCCGGCAGGTAGATCCTTCATCAGTCCCTCCCACGCCTTTTGCACCATTCTGCTTTCTCTCTTCCTAGGCTTTTCAAAGCCGTACACGAGTTTCCATTGATTCCGTCCCGAAATTCGCAATTTCTCTTTGCCCCATTCCACTTTCCGCGGGAAGGGAATCAGTGCCACCGGCGCCTCTTTTTCACATCGCAACGGATGAGGCGAAGTCCATTCAGCCGCCGCGACACTCACTCCCATCATTCCCACCACGAACCATGCTGCCAAGCGTTTGATATTCATGTTCTGATTTACGTCTCTGCATATTTCTTCAACTCCGCCAATCCGTATCCTCACCTACCCCCGCACGGGCTCGAACCGTGGACAAACTGATTAAGAGTCAGCTGCTCTACCAACTGAGCTACGGAGGCTTTCTCTTCCACGAGCCGGAACGAGTTCTTATCACACCCGTGGAAACACCTACCCCCGCACGGGCTCGAACCGTGGACAAACTGATTAAGAGTCAGCTGCTCTACCAACTGAGCTACGGAGGCTTTTGGAATACGCACAGACGAACTCCGCCCCCTGAGGGGCGGAAGAGCCGCTGGTCAGATTTGAACTGACGACCCACGCATTACGAATGCGTTGCTCTACCACTGAGCTACAGCGGCGACTCATGTGCGGGGGTGAGTAAACCACATTCCGAGCCGTATGGCAAGCCAAATCTTTCGTTTACCATAAAGAATTTTACATAAAACCCGTGGAACCACACCCAAATGACGAGTTTTATGGAAGATTGCGGGGCAATCAATCCCGGATCGAACGCATGAGATGCAACATACGAGCGCCGGGAAGAACACCGATCTGCATGCCGTTCATCACGCAGGCAAATGAGAGACCGGAAGCAGGCTCGGCAAAGGCATGACAGCCACCCGCCCCGGCGTGACCGAAACCATTGGAGCCGAAAAGTTCTGCGGGCTCACTCATGGCACCACAGGTGAATGCGGTGGACTGGAGAAGCGTAAGATCATTTCCGCGCACGACCGTGCGACTCATCCATTCTCGCACGGGGGATGAAAAAGGACTGCCTTCAACTTCCCCCAACAGGACTTGATAAAACAACGCCAAGCCACGAGCAGAGGCAATACCACCCCGAGCAGGGCAGCCGCACCGCCGACCGATCGCTTCGTTCATGCTGCGCGCAGACGGCAATCCACTCACACAACGGAAGGCTCGACAAACGGGGGAAGAAGGATTGAAGTACGCACGGTAGAAAGCCGTACTCGGAAGAGGACCACGAAGACGAGGCAGGCGCAACAGGGCAATGCGGGAAAAGACGGCATCCGGTGCGCCGATAAAAAAATCGAGGGAGAGAGGACGCCGCACGCGCTTCTCCCAGAAATCAGCGATGCGACCTCCCGTGAGCAGCAGCATGAGAATATCCACCATGGGACCGAGGGTATGCGGGTGATAACCATGCTGCGGAGGCGCCCAATGCGGTGTACTGGCTTCGACAGCGGCACGACAGGCATCAAGATCGAAGACAGATGCTTCACGAGTCCACGCGGCGAGTCCGAGTTGATGGGAAAGCAACTGCTGCACCGTGCCATGCGGTGCAGGAAAAGCAGGCCAGATATCGCCAATCATCGTGTCGGGGCCTCCCCCTTTCTCCAGCAGAGCCTGCAACAGACACGCGGCGCTCGCAGGCTTGGTGGCAGAAAATACGGGAACCAGAGTATCAGTCTCCCAAGCGACACCTTCAAACTCCTCGCCTGTTTCGATGTGCAAGATCTCCTTTCCCTTGCGAAAAATCGACAGAGCCGCGCCCTCCCCACGAACGGCGGGAAATTCTTGAGCGAAGACTCTGCTGAGAGCAGAAAGATTCATGAGCGATGTTTGATACGCAGCACGCGCAGGACGCTGTTTTCTACGCTGAAATCCAACTCAAAAAGCGAGTAACACAGATGATAGACACGATCCGGCGCATCGTGGTAGGCAGGACGCGGATCCTGGGCAAGAATTTCCTCCAGTGCCTGAATATGTCCCTCAGAGAGTGCTTCTTTCCCACAGGAATCCTGCCAGACAATGCGCAAGGCGGCATCAGGTTTCTCTGCGGCGAAACCCGCCTGGGCTCCGGGAAGAGCGTCGGCGTACGGCAAATAAGGCTTGATGTCGTACACGGGGGTACCATCCACCATATCTGCCCCTCCGATGGAGAGAGAACCATCCTCATTAACAGCTAACAAGCGCACTGCGGAGAGCCCAAGCTCATTCGGTCGATAAGGCGAACGCGTGGCAAAGACGCCCATGCGCTGGTTGCCCCCGAGACGAGGAGGACGAACCGTGGCATGAAAGGATTCCCCTGCGTCATGAGTATTGCAATGGAATCCCCAAATGATCCAGATGTGTGAAAACTGATCAATACCGCGGGTGAAATCCGGATGGGAAAACTCCGGAACAAAGACGATGCGGCTCACAACGCGCTGAGCAAGACCACTCTGCCGCGGTATACCGAATTTTTCCACAAAGGGAGAACGGATAAATGCGATGGGTTGCATCTCACGATTTCTCGACACCAAAGAAATCCCTCAACACCATACTGTACACGCCACGCTTGAAATTCGGCAGGGTGTCGAGATCAAAATCAGCCGGCTGAATCCAGCGATACGAGCAAAACTCCTTGTTATCCAGCCAGGGCTCAGCCGAATCATCTTTCATGCGGCAGAGGAAATAATGCTGCTCCTGCCCGGCATAAGGTACTCCGCGCTTGCGCAGCACACGCTCCCGTTCTGCCGGAGGATAATCGTAGCGGTAAGGGCCATGTCCAACCACGACGGAATACTCGTTCGGGCGAAACCCCGTCTCTTCCATCCCCTCGCGACAAGCGGCATCCAGAGCCGACTCGCCGCGGCGAATCCCCCCCTGGGGAAATTGCCACGCACCGGCGGGACGCACGCGCTCACAGACGAGCACATCACCATTGCTCCGCTGGTAGATGATGGCGGCATTCGGTCGATAGAGTTCTGCGCTGTCCATGCTCCTACCGGTCGATTTGTTTTCAATATTCAAAACGGCCACCAAAAGCGGCGTTTCCTCGCCAGCCTTTCCCGCAGCTCTTCCGCCTCTTTACGCAGCCCCTGTACCATTTTCATCGCTTCGGGCAACTTGCGCAATGCAGCGTACTGCTTCATCGCATCCTTGAAGGGGGAACTCGGCGATCCCCAATACGGTTTTCCTCCTTCCAAATCACTCATCACCCCAGTTCTCGCCGCGAGAATAGCTTTATCACCTATGTGCAAATGCCCGGCAATACCGCATTGAGCCGCCACCGTCACATAATTACCGAGATGAGAGCTTCCGGCGACGCCGGATTGTGAAACCACGATGGTATGCTTGCCGATGGTCACGTTGTGCCCGATCTGAACAAGATTATCAACCTTCGTTCCCTCGCCAATCACAGTGCGCCCAAAACGAGCGCGATCTATAGTGGTGTTAGCGCCGATGTCAACATGGTCTTCAATCACCACAATGCCCACTTGATCCACGGTTTCATAGCGTCCCGTCTCTTTATTGAGCAAGAAACCAAATCCATCCGATCCAATGACGGCGCCCGGCTGCACCACCACATAATTACCCAGGATACACCGCTCCCGCACCACAACACGGGCGTACAGCTTGCAATGCTCGCCGATCTGCACATGGCTGCCCACCACGCAACCGGGACCGATATCAGTTCCCTCCCCGATGCTTGCGCCGGCCTCAACGATAGCGCCTGCCTGCACTCGCACCTTTGTCGGATCCACCTGCGCCTCCGGATGCACGAATGCCGCGGGATGTATACCGGGCTCAAAATCACCCGCCACCTTCATAAAGGCATCCACCAAAGCATTAAACGAGAGAGAGGGATTTTCCACCTCGATGAGAGCCACCCCAGGATCTGCCGGCTTACCCGGTACGCCGGGCGGCACCAGAACAACCCCGGCTTTCGTGGAGAGGTAGTCCTTGTAATATTTCTCATTGCCGAGGAAGGAGACCTCGACCGGTGTCGCCTCCGACAACGTGGCAACACCCGAAACAGAGAGGGAAGCCCCCTCCCCTGACTCCGGGGAGATGAGCTTCCCACCTGTAAGATGCAGAACTTCTGCTAACGTAAGCGTCATACGCTTCAGACAACGGGAGGAACGACATATCCACGAACCCGGTCAAAAGCGTGCGCTCCCCGCAGCGGGGAGAGCCACGTTTTTACTCCTGAGGCTGCTCCGACTGCTCCGTCTGCTGCTGAGCAGCGCCACGCACGCGCTCAAGCTCAGCCTGGGCATCAAACCCAGCGGGAGCTCCCGCGTTGAGCTTCTCAAGAACAGCCGCCGTGATATCGACATTGCTCTTCACGAAGGGGAAGACGCGATAACCGGATCCGGCGCTGAGAGCGGAAGAATCAATGACGAAGTCATACCCCTTCTCTTCAGCCACTGCCTGGACGGTATCGTGAAGCTCCTTGGAGATGAGCGCAAGCTCACGACGCACGATCTCGCGGAAAGCGATCTGGCGGCGTTGAACGAAAGTCTTGAGTTCCTCCTGTTCGGCAGTCAGCTCATTATTGATAGAAGCCGCCTGCTCGCGGATCTTCTTCGCGGCGGCCTCGGAAAGGGTGGGATCCATCTGCTTCTGCAGTTTTTGTCCCTCCTCGAGGAGCGTCTTCAGTTTCTCCTGACGAGCGTTGATCTCGTCTTTGATAGCATTCTCCTGTTTCTTCAAACTGGCCTCGACATCCACTCGTTTATAGAACATGATGTTGAGATCAGTCATACTCACAGAAGCGACTTTCACTTCTGCTTGAGCTGTAGCAACCATTGCGCCGCACAGAGCGGCAATCACGGACATGGTAGTGAGGAACTTCTTCATAGTTTTTGAAGGGTCGTTTGATGCGGCGCATTCTATCGCAAAAGTGACCAGCTGGTCAAGCTTCTCTTGCGTCAGAAGCGCAAATTTTCTTTTTTTTCTCATTTTTTCGCGTTCGAAGACGCGGAAATCTCCTCAATTTCTCATCTCAGATGCCACCACACCATCGCGAATCATGAGAACCCGATCACCTCGACGCGCAATACGCTCGTCATGGGTCACCACAACAAGCGTCTTGTGCGCATCCTCTGCCAACTCAAACAGCAGATCAAGGATTTGGTCTCCATTACGGGAATCAAGATTACCGGTAGGCTCATCAGCAAAGATGATGGAAGGATCATGCACGAGAGCGCGCACGATGGCAACACGCTGTTGTTCGCCGCCGGAAAGTTCATTCGGCAGGTGGTTGAGGCGATGGGAGAGTCCTACTCGATCCATCAGGGAAAGTACGCGATCCGTGGCCTCCTTACCGGAAATTGCAGTAGCGAGGGAAGCGTTCTCCAGCGCAGTTAGTTCCGGCATGAGCATGTAGTTCTGGAAAATGAACCCCATCATCCTGTTGCGGAAAACAGCACGCTGTCTGGTGTTGAGCGCGTATATGTCTTCATCGTCCACAAACACCCTGCCCTGCTGTGGCTCTTCCAACCCCGCCAGTGTGTACATAAGCGTTGTCTTCCCTGCCCCGCTGGGTCCACAAAGAAATACCTTCTCCCCCTTGCTCACGTGCAAACTCAATCCGTGCAGCACCTCGACCATCTCGTGACCGACAGCATAGCTGCGGTGTAAATTGGAAGCGCGTATCATCAGAGTATCTCTACGTGATCTATGAGCCGCACATCTCCGAACCATACCGCAGCAGCCAGCAGTGCCGGTTTTTCCTGCCTCACTTCCGCCCCCAGCGGTTGCAGAGTTCCTGCATGCACCATCTCGACGTAGTCTATTCTTGTACCGGGTATGGCTTGCACCAGTTTCTCAACCTCGGCAAGGGTTTCTCGAACACTCTGTCCCGCGGCATACGAGGCAGCTCCCTGCTGCAGGGCAGCGTAAAGTCCCGGAGCCAGTGTCCTCTGCTCAGGCGAGAGTCTCTCGTTGCGGCTGGAAATAGCGAGTCCATTCGATTCGCGCACCGTGGGAACACCATGCAAAGTAATAGGGTAATCCAGATCACGCACCATCCGGCGCAGAATCGCGAGCTGCTGGAAATCTTTCTTGCCGAAAACCGCATCCGTCGGCTGCACCATGTTGAAGAGCTTGGCAACCACCAGGCACACCCCCGCAAAATGCCCCGGTCGTTTTGCTCCGCAGAGCGTTTGCGAAAGCTGTGTTTCCTCGACCACCATGGATCGATCCGGGCAGTACATTTCCTGCGCCGTCGGCGTGAAAAGAACATCCGTCCCACAATCCTCGCAGAGTTGAGCATCATCTTCCCTATGCTGCGGGTACGTATCAAGATCGGATGCATTATCAAATTGCACCGGATTCAAAAAGATACTAACAACGACATAGCCGTCTTCCCCCGCCAAATCTCTCGCGCGCCGCAGCAACTCAGCATGACCGGCATGCAGCGCCCCCATCGTTGGCACAAGCACACGGCGCTTTCCCTTGCTGCTCACAAGGGCAGCCCTTAGCTCTCTTTTAGTGATCACTCGCCGCATGCGCGTCCTTATACCACACTGTATTGCATATTTCAAGCCCCGATTCCCAGGGTAAACGCATTTGACGGGAAGTTAATCAACAAAGGAATGTTCTCATTGACTGATATTATCGTTTATACACATCAAAAATCATGCCGGCAAGCGTCTCGCGCCGCACGGCGCCCAAACTCCTCAAATCGCACATAGGCAAACGCATTCCCTAATGCGTTTGCCCCGTCCCGATTCCGCGTATCGCAACAAGAAGGCGAATTCAAATCGTGATAGCCATCACAAACATCCCGCATGCGACACCGTAAATAGAGAGATGGTGGTGCCCCCATCGCTCAGCCATGGGCAACAGTTCATCGAAAGCGATATAGACCATGATCCCCGAAACAATGGCAAAGAGAACAGCCAACATCGCACCACTCAAAAATGGCAGCAGCACCAGCATGCAAAGCAGCGCCCCCAGAGGTTCCGCCAGTCCGGTAAACGTCGCACACCAAAATGCACGCAGCCTCTTTCCCGTTCCATACATCAAAGGAAGTGCTACGGCTATACCTTCCGGAACATTGTGTACAGCCACGGCAAGAGCGACGGATACGGCGGTGTCGGTGGAATCAAATGCCGCCGCCACAGTGGCCATTCCTTCCGGGAAATTATGCAAAGCCATGGCAATGGCGAAGAAAAAGGCACTGCGGCGCACCTTTTCATCACCGGCGAATTGTCCGGTAACACGCACACGATCCAATTCCGCCGCCTCGTGCACTTCATGCGGATTTTCGTCCTCAGGAATCAGACGATCAATTCCGCAGGCGAGTGCCATTCCTCCGAAAAATGCCAGCAGTACGCCCCATTTCTCCAGCGGAGTTCCCGCCACTTTTTCCGCAGCTGTCGGCAACAGCTCCATGAAAGAGATATACACCATCACCCCCGCGCTAGCCCCCAGCGAGAAAGTGAGCAGGCGCGTATCCGTCCGCCGCAGGAAGAGCGCCCCGGCCGCACCGATGCTTGTGCACAGCCCGGCCAAAAGAGACAAGCATCCTCCCAAAATCAACGGGTGCAAAAGCTCATCACTCATGCTTCCCATCGTACCACATTTCTTCATCCGTCGCAAGCGCTTTGTCCTCTGTCCCGGGGCAAACGCATTTGAGGGAAGTCAATCAACAGAGAAATGCCCTTATTGACTGATATTATCGTTTATACGTATCAAAAATCATGACAACAAGCGGTCATCATGATGATGGCTCTAAAAGGATCTCCGCATACATTAATGATCCGAAAAAATCTGCGCAACGCGCACATTATTAATAAATCGTACATCGTACCTCGTAAATCGTACATAGGCAAACGCATTTCCTAATGCGTTTGCCCTGTTCACCGATCATCCCACGAACAAACCAACTTCCCTCCCTCACTTCAAGCACGCCAACACCGCCGCGCGCAACCGCAAAGCCTTCTCCATGAGCCAGGCAAAATACTCCTGCCAGCTATGTCTCAAGAAAGCATCCCTTGAACCGTCAGGCCCCGAAAAAATCGTGAACAATTCGGTTAAGCTGAGCAGCAATCTTTGAGAAGTCTTGATTCAAGTCAAGAGAACGGACGCATATTTTATTGCCACTCATGGAGTACATTTGGTCGGGATGTATTTCCTCATCCGTCTTCGCGTAGAGCAACATCCCTGCAACCGTATGCGCAGCATCCCCAAATTCAAGATCCTTGTTTTTCACGTAAGCAAAAATTTGGTAAAGATTGGCAGAATGTTGAGTAGGCGTATCATGCCGGATTTGGAGGACATGTGAGTAATACTTTGCATCAATAATCAGAACCTTATTATCCCGAGAAAGAGTAACATCGCTCTGCATGACAGGAAGGAATTCATCGCTATCATCATCAAGCGCCCATGGAATCTGCGAAGCTTGTACGTTGATCTGCGGGAATTCCTTTTTATAGTATTTTAAAATGAATTTCTCGTAGAGCCGGTGCATTCTGCGCTCATCAAAGAAGTCCATCAGCTTAGTTGTCCCATCGGATTGAGTCTGCAACAGTCCCTTTACGATCTTGCAGTACCTCACACGCGTCACCTCATAACTCAGGAAATCGAAAGGATTTCTCAGAAATTATCCCATCCATCATTTTAATTCCTTTGTACGGTTACCATAATTTCCTCCTGAATCGCGCGGTCGCGGAGCTTTTGTACATAGTCATAGCCTCGAACACTGCCTATTTTACGTAAGATCCTGCAAATACCCTCCGCCGTTGCAGCCTCGCCCATTTCCTTAAGCGTTCTGCGGGGAAGAGAGCCAAACTGCTGGATATCTTCAATAACTTCATCAGCAAAGAGCTTAAGATCGTGGGGAAACTCTCCCATGTATTGCCCCAGTTTAGCAATAGCCATCGTGCTGTCAGATACACCGCCTCGCTGGGCTGCCTGTACAGCGGGTTGATAATCTTTGAGAGAAGAATAAATTCCCTTGTTAGAGTTAGGTTCCTCATTCCTATATACCCAGAAGTCAGCACTCAGAGGGGCTCTCGGCGTATCGTAGCTGCACTCAACCAACTTCAGCGCCTCGTTCATGGGTATCTCAGCTATTTCACGTCCCGGTTTGTGTTGGATCGCAAAGAATCCCGGACCTCTCCGGCGGAACATCAGAGTTGAGTGCGGCTCCGCAAACATGGCCGTCTTTACCATGTTCGGCAAGCGCTTAATTCGCTCTAATGTTTCCGGGTGCTTTTCTTTGAGCATTTGCTCAGCCTCATGATACTTCAGCTTGGCTTCGGTGTAGGTGCTTATGGTATCCTGCTCATCCAGGCTACTGTTCAGTTTAGAGAACAAGGCTGCCGGACTGGGAGTTTCCTCCTCGGAAAAAATCTGGGCATCTTCACCAAGAATTGAGTGAATAGCAAACATCTTGCTCTCAGCCATCTCTCTGTTTTGGTTGATAGTGGATCCTCTGACTGTGGGGAAGAAGTTCAGGATGTACAGATTATCGAACATCTTTTTGCCGATGCGATTAATACGCCCGACTCTCTGAATCACGCGCGTTGGATTCCATGGAATATCATAGTTGACCACCACACCCGCGCGGTTCAGGTTGAAGCCCTCGCTCAGCTTATCGGTCGAAAGCAAAATATCATAATTATCCTCCTGTTCCTCTGCGGAGGCATCGAAATTAGTCTTTACGCGTCTATCCATCTCTTTTGTGAAGTTATCGGCATGGACGGTCAAAAATCTCCCGGAGCACGCAGTTTTAACGTAGGACTCAATATGCCGCAGAGTATCTGTGTAAGCCGTAAATACCAGGACTTTGCGCTTAGTTTTTTCCTTGGGGATATCGGCATGCTTATCTCTTATAATGGCAGTAATAGCCTTGCACAAAGCCTGCGCTTTCGGGTCTGTTTCTACGAGGCGCAAGGCGTCTACCTCTTCCAGAATATGTTGCATGAGCGCGATATCGTCCCTTAAATCCTGCAAGAATCGTCGCCCATCAAAATTATTATTGCTTAAATGGTACTCAGTGTCATTCTTTCTTTTCTTGGCAACGGAATTTTCCCTTTCTTCCAACAATTTAAACAGCTCGGTGTAAGCATCCACATCGTCCTCAATATCCAGAACTTTATCTGTAATCTTGCGGTCGTAAATGTACATCTTAAATTTGTCAATAAACGCCAGAGCTTGCTCCATCATTCTTTTTGCGTTTACCACAGATTGACGGAACGCTCCAAAGGAGCTTTCAAAACGAAGCGCCAGCATGCGCAAGAGCATCGTGTAAATGTTTTCCTGATAATCATCTAGCCCCTCTTTATCTTTGAGGTAGGCCTGCGGACGATAAAATGCACCATGGAATTTACCCCTCGGACCAAAGTAATCTGTTACCACTCGGTCATAAAAAGCATCCTGTTCCGGACTCAATTCAAAGAATTGCTGCACAGGAGGCTGCACTTCTGCAAGGGTAGTAACCTCCTTACTATAGTCCGGGTCTTGGCGCAAATCCAATCGATTGCGACGGATAACGATTTTTTCCATTACTTGGCGTATGCCTTGCGCTACCTCGGTAGCTAAATCCTGAATAGCCTCCCGAATACCCTCGTGGTTGGTCCCCTTGTTCAATCGTTGAAAATTAATCCCGCTCTTTTCCAACAGACAAGCGGCCAGATGCCAATTTTCCTGAGTGATGGCTTTGCGTACTTGGTTCACTGTTTGGAAGTCTGCCTGGAACTTGGCAAACCGTCCATCCAGATTACCGCCGGGAATAAACGGAGACTGCTTTCCACTGGAGAATAAATGCAGCAGAGCCAACAAGTCGCTGGGCCTGTTGTTAAATGGGGTGGCCGTCAGCAGCACAACATCCCTATTGCAGCAGATGTTTTTCATGTGCGCATAAGCCTCCGTCTGCTCGTTGCGGTAGTAGTGGGCCTCGTCCACTATCACCATGTCGAAGTCCGGGTCATGCTCAAGGAAATCCTCAATTTTCTGCAAATCACCTCGGGAGAACACTTCCCAATCATGCAAACCGAACTTGGTCACATATTCATGCCAACCTCCGTAAGCTCCGCCGCGTTCACCGACCAGACCCGGAGGACAAATAATAAGTCCACGCCTCCGGCTCATGGCTGCTACCAGACTACCGATAACGGATTTACCCAAACCGACCACATCGGCAATAATCACGCCATGGTACGCCTCCAGTTTATTCAGAGCCTGAGCTACGGCATCCACTTGATACTGAAGTCTGGAAAACCCGGCCTTATTCAGGATGCTCTCCAGCATGGCTGTTTTAAGATTGCTTTTCTGGAGCTCCAGATAATTTTTCAGGATCAGGAAATAAGCCTCAAAGGGTGAAATGGTGGCAGCCACGCTGCTGTCGTTGATAATTTCCAGCAATGTGTTACGCTGTTCCTCGTCCTCGGCCAAGGGAATAGCCTTATTCCATAGCTGCTCGTAGTAGTCCGAAGCCTCATTTGCTCCAAAATCACAAACTTCCACGTTCAATTCATCACGCAGAGATAGCCCTGGTTCGGAGAAATTACTACTACCTGTCAACCAGACTTTTTCACGCAATGATTTGTGTTCCTCATCCATCGTGAAGATGTAGAGCTTCGCATGATTTGGGTCGCACGTTTTGCGAACCTCTAACCGACCTTCCGTGAGCATCTCAACAAATATACCCAATCTGTCGTGGAAGTTCTGTGTATCCAGCTTCTTATCTCCCAGTATGTGCCGCAGGGAGGCATAGAAGCGAGCCCTTGTATCATTGACACTTTCCCCCTTTACTCCTTTGGCTACTTCTACCAACTGCCCACAGTACCGCTCTGCCTCCATGCCAACCAGTACTCGGAGGTGAATATCCTTATTTTTTCGCAGGGCATCGGTCATGACCCTTACCCCGGAAAAATAGAAAAAGCCCACCAAAATATCGAGCTGGCTGCTAAATTGCATCAGCTCACTTAAACGCTTCCAGAGGGATTCTCCCTCTCCTTGATTCGTGATAAACACGGCATTAGTCTAAATAGTCGTCCTGTGAATTGCAAGAACAAATGCAGCATATGACAGAAAGTGTGGATTACAAAATTATTTGACATAAAATTCTCTAGATTGTATCCTGTATCTAACGAGATATTCTGCCATGAGCCACGACGAAAAAGGGTACGTGTACATTCTTACTAATCCTAGTTTCCGCGAGGATTGGGTCAAGATAGGGAAGAGTGCGCGCGATTGATGTCCGTGCCAAAGAACTGGACAACACGGCTGTTCCCCTGCCCTTTGAAATATTCGCTACGCTTGAAACCAAGAAATATGGGGAAGTCGAGAAGTTGGTTCACAAGACCATCGATCGCCTGACGGATCTGCGTCTTCGACAAAACCGGGCGTTCTTCAACATCGAGCCAAAGATTGCTCTCGATATTTTCTACGACATCGCCAACACGATTGATGACGACAAAGTGGTCGAGTACGAAAACAACAAACCCGTCACCCCTGCTCTTGTGTGTGAAAATGCTCCTGTCGAAGAGTTGAAAACTCGCAAATCACGCTTCAAATTCAGCATGGTTGGAATTGGGATTGGCGAGACCGTTGTGTTTGCCCCAACCGGGATTGAGGTAAAAGTCGCCTCGGATGATTCCGTGGAATACGAGGGCCGCATCTATAAACTGTCGCCTTTTGTCGGTACTTTCATGCCCGCAGATGAGAGAAACACTTCCGGTGCCTACCAAGGTCCGAAGTATTTCACCTACAAGGGCAAAATCTTGCATGATATGCGGATGGAGTCAGGATTATAAGTACGACTCTCCCTTCCCTTCGCACTTAAACTGAATGTCCGATCCTTGCGCTGCAAGGGACCATCGGTACCTTCTTGCTTCTCTCGCTACGTGTAGCCGCCTTCCATAGCTCTCCTAATTCGCTTAACTGAGGCTGCTTTAAAATCAAACAGCCCAATCCATAAGCCTTATGTAAATCTCCGGAGAATTTTCTCTTTTGTTACTACGAACGATCTCTTAAGTAAGGAGTTTATTAATTACCAGAATTCGTCGAATCACGTGGGGCTTTCCCTTGAATTGACTCATATGGATACTCATGATAATTTCCATTCCGGCCGCGCCTTGCCCGGTA